>DAIDHB010000148.1 GCA_027452145.1 Planctomycetales bacterium | reverse complement strand
CAAAGTAGGCCGTAAATCGCCTGTGGCTATGAACAGTCGGCCGAGTCAGCTACGATCAACCAACGTGTCTGAAACCCGTGAGAATGGTGGCTGGTTTTGAAGCGCCCACGAGTGGCTGGTTTTGAAGCGCCCGGTGACAGTCAGGCACGCACGATCCCGCCGTCCAGCGTCCGGGTGGCCGAAGACTCCACCAGGATCGGCCCCGAGCGGGGCGAGGCTTCGCAGATACTGTAGCTCGGGCACAGGTTACCTCGAGCTGAGGTCTGAGCGTGGGATCGGTGAGGCGAATCCGGATGCAGCACGGTGTCCTCAAGCGGAAGACGGAATTCCTGCGATCCGGCGTCCCCGGTTGGCTCAGCATCGGCGAGGCGGTCACGCGATTGGGGGAGTATCCCACCTGGGCCTACCATTTGATCCGGCGAGGGCGGCTCGTCATTCAACGTGACCCGGAGTTCAGCCTGTACCTGATCCCCGACGACCCGAAGACACTGAAACAGTTGAAGGAACTCTTGCGCGGCGAACGATTCTCACTCGCTATCGAGCCGAGGTCATCATGAAGCACCATCGAAGCTCTTGCGCATGTCGACCGATCGGGTGCAGAGGAAGGCGCGGACGGCGGAGGGGAGTGAGATCACGGGATGTTTTCCCGCGCGGCGACGTCGGCGAGTGCGGCGACGAGGCGTCCGAGCCAGGTGGGGTCGGGTGCGGCATCGCAGCGGAGGCGGACGCGGTGGGGCAACTCGATGATGAAGCCGCGGTGCGGCGTCGCGTCACCGGAGGGGGATGACGGACCGAGGCGGATAGGGACGAACAGCGGGGGGTCGGGCGTCGCGAGGGGTCGCGAGGCGTCGAGCCGCCGCCTCCACGCGTAGAACGAGGCGGTGGAGACCGCTTCACGCGAGCAGAAGTCGGCGATCGACAGGCCGCTGGCGGCCTGCCGCCTAAGGCGGAGGCGCCAGGCGTGTTCGAGTCCGAGGTCCTTGGGACGTGCCATGGGCTTTCTCCTGGGTGGGAAGTCGGGAACCAACCCAGGAGGTTAGCACTCGTGGCAAGACTGGTTTCACCGTGCGCTTACCTCAGGAACGCCTGCAGGGGCCCGTCGGTTACCGCTCCGGCCGCCACCCCTCTGGCGGCCCGGAGACCGTCCCCCGGACGCCCGACGGCCGGTTGGCGGCGGCCCCGCCGACTCTGCCGCCGTCCTCCGACGCGACGCGGATGGAAAACCGCGCCTTCAGGCGCGAGCACCGCTTCGCCCAGCCGCGCGGGCTGGTCGCCATCTTGGCCGCGGCCTACCGCCGATTCGAACACGCGATCGCCGACGACGATGCCCACGAGCGGGACGCCGCGGCCTTCGCGCTCCGCAACAAGCTCCGTCAGGCGCTGGAGCCGTCAGGCCGCCACCCGCGCCGCGGCCGACCGCGTCCCGGATCCCGAGATCCGAGCCCAGGCGGCCCGACCCGGTGGCGGCCCGACCCGGCGGCCGGCGGACCTGTTGACCCCGAACCAACCGGCCGGAACCGGCCGACGCCCGCCGAAGCCGCAGCCGACTTGAAGTTGCCGGCCTGGGCGTTGAAGATGCCGGCCACCCGGCCGGCGACCCTGGGCGGCGGCCCGGGCCGGCGGCGGCCCGCGGGCGTCACGGCGGCCCAACTTGCCGCGCACTCGGCCCAGCTCGCGATGAAAGCAAACGAGGAAAAAGGAACCGACCGTGGGAGGCGTATTCAAGAAGACCTTCACGAAGTCGATCCCTTCCAATGCCGAGATCATCACCCGCAAGGGCGCGCCTGGCCCGCTGGCGCGACGGGGGGGGAAGGCTACGGACGGCGTCCCTGACGCTCGGCGGCGACCGCGTCCGGCTGGAGGCCTCGACCTTCACGGCGAAGTACCGCGACGGTGAGGTCATCGTCGTCAAGGTGCCCACCCGCTGCCGCTCCGAGGCCGCGGCCCGTCAGGTCCTCGCCGAGCTGGAGCGCGAGGCCGAGCGGATCCGGGCCGGCCTGCTCACGCCCGCCGAGGCCAGGACCGCCGCGCACCTGGCGACTCCGATCGCCGGACACGTCGATGCCTACATCGGCAGCCCGGAGGGGAAGGGTGCCAGCAGGGCCCACATCCGGGAGTCGCGCCGCATCCTGACCGCCGTCTTCGAGTCCTGCGAGTTCCGGACCCTCGCCGACCTCGACCGGGCGGCGTCCGAACAGCACCTGAACCGGCGCCGCCAGGAGAAGGCATCGGCCCGGACGCGTAACGCCGACCGGGAAGCCCTCTTGACCTTCGCGAACTGGTGCGTCGCGATGGGCCGGCTCACATCCAACGTCTCTAAGGCCGTGCCGAAGGCCGACCAGAAGGCCGACCAACCCCGCCAGCGCCGGGCGATGACGCCCGTCGGACTCGCCCGCCTGCTCCACGTCGCGCGACACCGGCCCTTGCTCGACGCCCTCAAGATCCGGCGGGGCAAGGCGAAGGGAACGCTCGCGGCGAACGTCCGGCCCGAGACCCGCGTGCGACTCGACTCCCTGGGCCGCGAACGAGCATTAATCTACAAGACCCTGGTCCTGACCGGGCTGTGCGAGGGCGAGCTGGCGAGCCTCACCGTCGGCCAGGTCCTCCTCGATGGGCCCGTCGCCCACCTCGAGCTCGACGCCGCGGACGAGAAGAGCCGCGAAGGGAACTCCTTACCGATCAGGGCCGACCTGGTGGAAGACCTCCGGGCCTGGCTCGACGCCAAGCTGGTCGACGCCCGCAACGACGCGCTGCGGGCCGATGCCGCTGTCCCGGCCCGCCTGCCGGCCAACACGCCGCTGTTCGCTGTCCCGGATGCCCTCCGACAAGATCCTCACCCGCGACCTCAAGGCGGCCGGGATTCCGAAGCGCGACGACCGTAACCGGACGCTCGACGTCCACGCCCTGAGGACGACCTTCGGCACGCTCCTGAGCCAGTGCGGGGTGCCGTTGCGGACCGCCCAGGCCGCCATGCGGCATCCCGACCCGAGCCTCACCGCCAACGTCTACACCGACCCGCGGCTCTTGGACGTGTCCGGGGCTCTCGACGCCTTGCCGAGCCTTCCCCTCGCCGGGGAACCGACCGCCGGGCGAGAGCGAGCCCGAGCGACCGGGACCGACCTGAATGGGCCTGGCGCCGTTGCACCGCTCGTTGCACCAAACGAGTGCAACGGACGACAAACGGGGCGCAACGATGGCAAAACGAAAGCCGAGCCTCCGATGATGATCGGGCCGGCTCGGCTTGCTGGAAACCCCTGTATTTCAGGGGATTTCGCTGGTTTTCAGGGGAAATCTGACAGCGGCTTGAAAGTGGAGACGAAGGGGATCGAACCCTCAACCTCCTGGTTGCAAAGCAACTCGTGTGCTCACCCTTATGGGTCCTAAAGCGGTATGGCGCCTATGTTACCGGAGAGTCGGGGGCATTGCAAGGGCGAGCATCGGCAAGCGTTCGGTGGTACTCCGGAGCGGGTAATCCGGCGCCGGTCGGGGTACGGATCGCCGTAACGTGGTAGTGGGTGGTAGGGCCGTGTGGGCGGTCGTTCCGTCGCCCCGGGTGCCGCGCCATGGCGTCGTCGGATCGCCCCGCCGGATCGGCCGTCCCGATGCCGGGGGCTGCGCCACGGGGCGTCCAGGCGGCTTAGCGATAGCGCCGGTAGGAGCGCCGGGGCCGCCGGTCCTTCGGCAGCATCGGGGCGCAGATGGCGAAGATGATGAGGCAGACGGGCTTGGCCGCGATCAGGATGCAGAGCAGGATCTCTTCGCGAAGCATGGTGATCCCTCCGTCGTTCGATCGGGTCAGGACGCGGGATTGCCCCGGGACCACCCCGGGGCGCGGCGGTCGGCGGGCTTGAACACGCTCGCCATTGCGTTGCTCTCAGACGTTTGGTGTGCCTACTCGATTGTCGGCGGTGGGTGCCGGACTGCAAGCCGGGGCGGACGGCCGCGGAACGCCACGGCTTGCAGGCGGAAGACTCAGGCGAGGTCTTCGATCGATTCGACTCCGAGCGCTTGCTTGACCAACTTCAGGTTCGGCCGCATGCCCTCGGAGGCCATCCTCTGGGCCGCGATGACCATCCGTGTGATCTTCGCATTCCAGCCCGGATCGTCGCTGTCGCTGGCGTGCGGCCATTCGTCACTCTCGGCGCTATCGGGACTCTGGCATCGAACCTGTTGAGCCTCCGGGACGCAAGCTAGCAGCGCGCGGCTCAATTGAGCGGCGTCGGCGGGAGGGATGCTGATCCAAAATCGGTTCCTGCCGTCGCGGAGGGTTAACTCGACGGTGCCCTCATCCGGCTCGATGTCGCAGGCCCAGGGGAATGCAGCCTCGCAGTGCCCGCATTCGTCCGCCGCGGCATCGTTGACCCGCCCGCATTCGGTGCACGTCTTCAATCGCATGTTAGTGGCTCCTCGGCGTGTAAAGACCATGGACTTAGGCTCCCGAAAACTCGGCGGGCTCGCTGAACGCGTCGTAGCAGCACGCGCCCTTCATCGCCTCGACCATGGCGCAAAGTGCCTCGACGTCGTCGGTGTCGGGATCGACATCGACCCTGTACACGCTCGCCTCGACGCGTTCGTTGCGGCGGACGGCTCGCCCCAGCAGGGCGACCCCGTAGTACGGCACCTCGGCGCCGGTCTTGATGTTGCGTCCGATCACGATGTCGGCTGCCTTCACGGCGTCCAGTTGCTCCTGGCTCCGGTTGGCCCAGAGTCGTCCGTGCGGGAGGGGCGCCTCGTCGGCCGGCCCGTGGTGGTGATGGCCGCTCGTCTGGTCCATGCTTATGTCCTCCAGGGATGTATGCCCCGGGCCGATGGCGCCCGGGGCTGATCTCGATTGATGCCTTGCCACGCCAGACCCTATTGGGATGCTTCGGGCGGGCGCCCGTCAGAACTTCGCCTGGGCCTCGTCCCAGACCTCCAGCGCCCCCTCGGCGAAGCCGCGGACGAACTCGTCCTCGGGATGTTCGTCCGCCGCCGCGGTCTCCCAGAACTCCCGGGCGCCGCCCGGATAGGCAGAGAGTTCCGGCGCGACCTCGGACACGAAGCGCCCAGCGGTGCTTTGTGCGCGGGTGTCGTCCGACTGGAACCAGGTGTCCCAGTCGTTCTCAAGGCGGCCTTGTAGACGCTCCAGCCGCCTCAGTTCGCCCGCATCGGCCTTGTGCATGGCCCACCGTTGGCCGGCCTTCAGGCCATCCTGGTATTGCCGCTCGTCGTACCGCTTGTTCGACTCCCGCAGCCGTTCGATCACCGTCTCTTCCATCGTGCCCTTCCGTTCGGGATGCCGATCCCTGCCGCCAGCCCGAACGCCGGGCCGGGGCCGGATCGTGTCATGGATCAGGACTGCGCGTACCCTCGACATCCGCCGCGGCGCGGCGTTGCTCACATCGGGGTGGCGGCCGGGCCTCAGTCGCCCGGCGCCGTGGTGCCCCGGCGGTCCGCCTCGATCATCGCGCGGACATCCGCCAGGGTGGTGAAGACCCGGCGGCCGATCCGCATGGTGCGGAGCCGACCCGCCTGGGCCCATCGGTGGACACTCGCCTTGCCGACGCCCAGCAGCGTCGCCACCTCCGCGAGGTTGATCCTGTTGTCCAGGTCCTCGATCAGGTCGCGGTGCTCGCCCTCGGCCGGCAAGCTTCGTCGGGCGGTGGACTCGGCCGTTTCGCTCACTGCCGGTAACTCCGAGGAAGGTCGATTCGTCCCATCCGAAAGGAACTGTAGCCGACAACCCATGGCATGTCAATCGTGATCTTGTGTTACGCATCCAAATATGGTCGGTCAGTGTCAACCCCCTGGATCTCACGTCATCGGCCTGGTGGTTGTCAGAATTGACAACTCCCCGCGCGGGCCGGGGAGTTGTGGTCGCAAGGGGGTTGGTTCAGGCGGTGCGGGCTCGCCGGGCCGCAACCTGATCGAGCCGGCCAGCGTAACGGCGCAGGAACGCCACCGCTTCGTTGTCCCCGAACCGGGTGTTGGCGGACGGCCGGCTGGGCGAGATGCCGACCCAGCGGTCGCCCAGCTCGACCCACTGCCATTGCTCCATCGCGGGCCGGCTGGCGACCAGCTCGACCCGCTCGTCGGCCGTGCAGCAGACGACCGACTGGTGGGCACAGACCCACTCGGCGGTGTCGTCCCAGATGTCGATGGTCTTGATCGGGATCCCGGCCGGCCGGGGCCTGGCGGTGTTCGCCGCGGCCGCGCCGCTCGCCGTGGCCAGCATCGCCGTCCCCTGGATCGCGCTGGTCATCATCGCCCGCCGGGTGGTCTTCTCGCGCTTCATGGTTCGCTCCTAATGGAAGGACAGATGGAACAGGGAAGGCCCCGCCCGGACGGTCCAGGCGGGGCGAGGTGAACGGCTCAGCCGACCGGCATGCCGGCCGCCAGCATGGCCAGTTCGTCGCCGGAGATCCGGCCGGGCCGGCGGACATCGTGGTCGGTCAACGTCAGGGTGAACTGGTGGCCGAACGCCAGGAACGCCAGCGTGTCGCCCCGCGTGTCAGGCTCCAGCCCGACCGCCACCAGGGCATCGCCGAGGGCGAACAGGAGATCCCTGGCATCGCGGATCGGGGGCGGCTCATCGGGGCCGAACCGGCGGCGGATCGCGGCGTCGAACTCGGCCGAATCCTCGGCGGACATCGGCGGCTCATCGGGGAACGCGGGATGCAACCCGCCCGCGATGTCGGAGACCAGCGCCGGGACCGGGTGGCCGGGCCGGGGCCTGATGTCGTCGTCGGCCGCCCCGGCGGGCTCCAGGTCGTCCAGGTCAACGTCGTCCGGGCCGATCCGCCGGGCGGTCGCGCGGGCGGCTTCCAGGTCAACGTCGGGCTCGAAACGGCCGTCGGTGGTCAGTTCGTAAAGCATCGTCTGAGGCTCCGTCTGGTGGTCGTGGGTGGGAAGTGAAGGGTGGGGCGTCCATGCCCCGGGGTTGCCTCAGACGAAAGCCCCGTAGGGCTGCGAGTCGAGCGCGGCGGAGTCGAGCGCCCGGTGGTCAAGGTCGCGGTCGAGACCGGTCAGCAGGCGACCGGCCCAATCGCCGTAGAGGTTGCCGAACAACCCGGCGGCCCACGCCTGATCGGCCGGGGTGGGCTCGAAGCGCTGGCGACGGGCGGGCAGAATGCCCTGGCCGAACTCAGTCGCGGGGCGGGCGGTAACGCGGGCGGGCTTGCTCTTGACGCGAGTCTGGCGGATCATGGACATGGCGGTGGCTCCAATCAGCCGTTGCCTCTGACCCCGGCGGGTGTACCAGACTCGCCGGGGTCGCTTAGTTACCGGGCCGACGCTCGACCCGACATGAGTATCCTAGCAGGTTTCAGTAACTAATCAAGAGATCGGTTACAAAAAATCTGACGGCCACTAAACGCCAGGTCGTCTCCGCTCAAGCTTTCGGATCCGTTGGACGTAATGGTGTCGGAGCCGTATAATGCTACCGTAAGAACCGGCGTCACTACCGAGGGAATCGCAGCGTAGTGGGTGACGGTTCGGACGGGCACACTGGGGGCGAGTAGCGCAATGGCGAGCAAACCGGCGGTGAATCGTGGCGGACGACCGAAGAAGCCCAACGCAGGCGGCAAGCCGGTCCGCATCCATCCGGATGTCGGCAAAATGGCCGAGAGGGTCGCCGACTATCGTGGCCTTCCGCTGTCGGACTTCCTCAGTGATCTTGTGCGACCCTCGGTAGTGCGCGAGTACCGGCGCATGATGGCCGAAACCGATCCGCAGTTGCCCGAATGACCTCGTCCGGTCCGCGCCGCCCGGTGCGCCACCCGCCCCACTAGCGGCGCCTCGCGCCAGGCGATGACGTCTCCCCGCCCGCCGAAAAAACAAAAGGCGTTTCCCCTGATAGGATGGATGTGCAAGTTGACACGAATGTCAACGGGCGGCGGGTTGAGTAGGTGCAGATTTGCACCACATTAGTCTGGGGTGCCCCGGCGGTGGGTGCCGGCCGGGTGTCGAGCCAGTCGTCAGCCCCATACCCACTAAATCTCAAGAGTGTACTGCGCTTGGCCGGATCGATATCCCCGCATCCAGGCGAACTCCGCGCGCACCGCGATCGGTCCGGCTCAACGCCGGAGAAACAAACAGCGACACTGATATCACGCATTGAGATGAGATGTGGCGGGCGTTGACAGAAATGTCAACGGGCACCGGGCAGGCGGGATGTCGGGCGGTCGGGACGGGCGAAGGTCGTTTGGGTGGCTATCGGAGCGCCGAAACGACGCTAGAAACGATCGCTGGCGTCCGGTCGGTAGATTGGACGTTCCGCCGCGCCGATCGCTCCTGAATGCCAGAAACCCCCTCTGAGGCGGGGGCATGCCCTACAGTCGTCCGATGCGCAGCCAACGGGACGGTGCGCGTAAGTGGATGGCGGGCTGACTACAGGTGTAGTCAAGGGCGGGGGCCGGAGACGGGCGGTCGAAGACGCTGGTTGAAGCAATCTTCGCCCGCCCGCCGCGCCGACAAAACGGGCGATGCCGTCGGCCGGTGGATGATGGGGTAGCTTCACGACAGGGCGGCGTGGCCGGCGGTTTCCAGGGGTGGCCGCTTGTAGGCGGTCGAGAGCACGTAGACGTCGGTCTTGTCGAGCCGTTGGAACCCGAGTTTGGACCAGTAGCGGCGCAGCTTGGAGATCGCCCGGGTGGGGCTGGTGGTGAACTGGTCCATCTGGAGCCGGGCCGCGAATTGGTCCCGGCGGGCAGCGTCGTCGAATCCCTTCAGGAACTGGATCGGGACCGGGCTGGTGACGACCAGCTCCGTGGGGGGGCACAGGGTGTCGAGCAACCGGTCCACGACGGCTAGCCCCAGGCCGTTGCCGCGGTGTTCCGGCAGGATCTCGACGCGGTTCAGCACCGTCATGACGACGCCGATCGCGTAGAACTTATCCTTGATGGATTCCCGCAGGTCGCCGTTCTCGGGGTCCAGGAGCGGGAACCCGATGGCGGTCAGGTCGCAACTGTGGGCGCCGAGGACATCACAGGGCGACCAGCCGTGTTGCCAGGCTTCCGCCAGCCGCACCCGGTGGAGCAGGAACCGGCCGATCCGTTGCCGGCGGCCGTTGTGGTGGAACAGCACCGATCCCCGGATGTCGTCGATGAAGTCGAACGCCGGCTCGCCGGTGTTGCGGACCGGGGCGTCGCACCACCACCGCATCGTGTAGAGTTCGGCCGGAGCCGGCGGCCGGGCCCGCTCGATCACCGCCGGGGTGCCGTTGTTCTCCGCAGGCTGCTCGGGTTGCTTTCGCCGCACCATCGCGCCCCTCCGTCGTCGATCCCGTGGTGTTGGCCGGTACACCGCCAGCATACCGCGGTGCGGGCGGGGCGTGGAAGGGGCGCCGGTTCGGCGACTTCCCTTGGCGACGGCCGGGACAGGATCCACACTCTGTCGGGAAATCGGCGGCCGAACTTCACCCAAAAACTACAAACGATCCGATAGAGACTTGGAAGAAAGATTGCCGGGCGCCGTGTGGCGGTCGCGGTGATCGCCGTGCGCGCAAAGAGAGCCCGGGGGATCAAGCCCCGGGCCCCTTGTGCTCGCTGCGGCCATCCTCAGAGTCGCTCAGAATTCGCGAATGGGAGGAAATGAAGTGAGGAATCTGTACCGCAACGTGGTTCGGGGCAACCGCCCGCGAGTCCGGCCCCATCGGGTGGTCGTCGTGATCGACCTCGCCCCCGATCGCTCTCGTCGCCCGCCGCGTCGGGCGCGATCGCTCGGCGGCCGGCGCCGGTTCCAGAACGTCCGGTCGAGGCAGTTGTGGCTCCCGCTCGGTGAGCCGACCTCGCCCGAGCGCTGAACTCGGGGTCGATCGGGAGTTCCGGCCGCTCGCCTGACGGTGCTTGCCCGTCCGCCTGGCGTGTGCCATGTTGGAGTGCCCGGCCATCGGATCAGGCGGCGAGTGCCGGCCGGGTTAGGTCGCGGGACGACCCATATGCCCGTCCCGTGGAGTCACGAACCCCGCCAGCCGGGGCGCCTCGTTCATCGCGGGGCGGCCCCGGCATCCACCATCAGGCGGAGCAGCCAGACGCCGTGGTCTTGCGTCCAGCCGCCCACCCGTTATGATTCGCATGGGTGCGTCGTGGCATCACTGCCGGGCGGGGGTGTGGAATGATCCGGTTCGTCTGCAAGAAGTGTGGGAAGCGGTTGGTGGTCCGGGACCAGTTCGCCGGCCACGAGGGGCCATGCCCCGGCTGCGGGGCTGTCAATGGCGTCCCGAGGGCCGCGCCGGCGCGACCGAATGGGCCACCATCGCTGGATCCGCGGGAAATAGGGCTAGGTCTGGATCAGCTTCAGCGGGAATCGATGGTGGTTGCGGTTGGGTTCGAACTCGACGAGGACGACGATCGGATGGCTCAGCCAATCGACCGGGAGCCGGCCGTGGCGAGCCGACCCGCAATCGCAGCCGCGCGTCCACCGGCCATGCAGGTGCCGAGGACGGCTGCGCCAGCCCGGGAGTTCCCCTTCGATCCCTGGTACTACTACCTGATCCAACTCGTGGGCCTCGCGGCCATCGCTTGTGCGGTCGGTCTCGTCATCGTAGCCGCGATTGCGAACAAGGACCCGAGTTCGGCCAACGACTATCAGCCGGTCTTCGTCGCCGTCTGCTCCGGCGGCGGTCTCTTCTCGGGCGCGACGGTCCTGCTGCTCGTGGACATAGCCAGAAACCTCCGACGCCTTCGGCTTCATGCCGACTGGAACGCGGGGATCAGGTAAGGGCGCGCACGACGTCGGCACCGGGTTGGTAGAGGGCAGGGATCACCATGGCGGTTATCGTCGGGCTGGTGCTGGGCTTGCTTCTGGCGGCGATGCTCGGGGCCTTCGTAGGAGTCCAGAAACGCCGCGGAGCAATCGAGGGTCTGTTCCTTGGGCTGATCTTCGGCCCGCTCGGCGTGATCGTCGAGGTGCTCTTGCCGACGGGCGAGGCGGCGGTGGGGCGGGAGCCCCGGCGGAACATTGACGATCTCGGAACGATCGCGTCGATTGCCGAGCGGTTCCGGTGTGTCCTGGACGAGGTCGATCCCGCCTGGGAGCGGCTGCCCTACCACCGCAAGCGGTCGCTCCTGAAGCCGCACGAGAAGCGAGTCCGGCAGGAGTATGGCCTGCCGCCCTCAACTTTCGCGGACTTCGCTGCGGAGGCCCGTCGGATGATCCTGGCCCCGAAGCCGCGAGGCGATTGACCGTCGCTTGCTCATTCAGGGATCGAGTGGCCGGCCGGCGCCGAGTCGTTCTTGATCGCAGGTCACCCGCCGGATATCTTCGCCCGAGAGCGTGCCTCTACCACGCGACAGTCCGGCCCGGGAGCGATCCCGGATCAATCGCCCCAGTGCGGAGTAGAGGCCCGCGCGAGGGGTTCGTAAGTTGGTGCTGCATGCTGGAATACTTTCAGAATCGGATGTGGATGATCAAAAACTTCTTCGGACGTAAATTTCTAGAACATAAATACGATCCTAGGGCACGCGCCCCAGGTAAGCGGCAAAACCCGGTCCAATTCCACTGGTGCCGAGCCAGGGACTTCTTGAAGGAATTAGCGCCGAACCAGAAGGACCTAAGACATGAAAGCCTAGCGTACATCGCAGGAATTTCTCATATCATTGAGCGTACGCAAAACCTCCCTGGGTTCGACTCGGAAATAGCTCCGAACTTGAAGGGCTGGGCAAAGTTCGATTCAGCCGAACACGAGATGAGTATCGGTGCCAGATGCACGCGGTTCAGCTCCGTTGAATTCCTCCCTACGGAGAAGGGCAGACGAACTGCCGATCTCCGCGTCTCGCTAGGAGAAGACTCCGTCTATGTCGAATGCAAGAGAAAGCAACGCCTCGAAGCGCGACCACTTCCGCCGAGCACGAATGACCGCCTCCGAGAGCGAGCCGAGCGCATGATGAGGAGAGCAATTCTTGGACTAGACGTGCTCGTCGTTGTCCTCGGCACTGACCAAGCGGCGATCGACGGAGCCTTGGAGTTCGCGGAGGAGCGAATCAGCACAGGAGGAGTTGGGATCGAGTTCGACGAGAGGCGAGGGGCTTGTGTAAGGATCTACGAGGAAGTTCGCCTCCCACCGCAGCGCATGGCCCATGGGTTCAATCCTTTAGCTACGATCGCAAACCCGGCGGGCGTTATGTCGGGAGAAGTACTTTTCCGAATCGACGAGCACGACCGTCTTGAGATTGCCGACCGGAGATCCTTTTGCGTCCTGACACTGGACTCACACCGCTTCAATGAGATTCGCTCTACTTTTACAGAGAAGCGGCAAAGGCAGCAGATACCCGATGAAAATGTAGGGGTTTTCTGCTTCCACTTGGATCTGAGGCACCTTCGGCCGGTCACGTGGCAGATCTATCTGGAAGTAGTCGCTCACATGCTATGCGACCATGCGTGGCGTGGCGGACACAATACACGCGTCGGCGGCATCCTTTTCACATGCTCTTTCTTCAACGAAGATCATCGTGATGGATGGAGCACACTCAATCACAACATGCTCATGCATGGTCACACTTCGCCCTCCGGTTCCATCCCGGAGTGGTTCAAACGCGGTATCAACGGCGATCCGCCTCTCTGAAGGCGGCGACCGCATTTGTAGCCAGTTCTCGGCTCATGTCGGAATCGTCCCAATGGCCTCGCATCGCCCGGACGACGTGGGGCTGGAAGACCTTCTGGACCCGCCAGTCGATCAGATGCTTGGTCGCGATGACGATGTCGATTAACTTTGATCCCCCGCCGCGATGGCGCCCGAGCACCCGGAGTTTCTCCCCGCCATCGCCCCATTGCTGCGGGTAGCAGTACAGTTTGGCGCCGGGGCTGAAGTGCTTCAGGCCCAATCGGAGCTCTCCGTTCGGTCCTTCCGGGTGTGATTCCCGTGTCACATTCGCCACCGGGCACCAGACGAACGACTCCCCATTCATTTGCGATTCTCCGTCCGATTGGTATGTGCGGCTGCCGCCAGCCTGGCGCCCGCTCTTTCGCACGCCTAGGCGGACATCCGGTGGCGGCGGTGTGCCTGAGGCCCTGGATAGCATCGCCGCACCCCTCGGCGACCCCGTCGAGCATCAGCGTGCCATCCATCGGCCGGCCGTCCCAGCGCGGGATGCCGGTGTGCCGGTCGGGGACGCGGTACTCCATGTCTTTCCATGCCGTCGGGTCGCCCGCCGCCCATCGCACCATCCCGCGGCTGGCCCGGTCCGTGGGGTCGAGCATCCGCGCCGCGGGTGCCGGCGGCTCGTCAATCTGGGCATGGTGTCCTCGATCGTTTGACACAAATGTCAAATGGCGGCGGCGGCCTGGAGCCGATGGCGGTCGAGCCGGTCCGTGGCGGCCTGGCGGGCTTCGGGGCTCAGTCGGCGGCGGCGGTGCGGCTGGAGCACTCTGGCGACCTCGGGCAGGTGCTCGACGCCGAACACGACGCGGGCCTCGTGGTCGCCCCGCTGGACGACCCGGACGCCATCGACGGCCATCAGCCGGCGGGCGGTGCGGACGGTGACGTAGGCGGAGAGCGTGGCCTCGCCGTGCACGCCGATGTGACCGCGTTGGCAGGGGACACGAAGGAGCCATGCGCGTTCCGCGCGAGACGGCTCGATTGCGGCCGTCGGATCCATCGTCACGCGGTATCCGTTGGCCTGGGCGATGCTTCGCAGGTTAATCATCGAGGGTCTCCGAGATGGCGAGGGCGAGATCATAGGCCGCTTCGATCGGGCCGGGCTCGGCCGGCCGGAACTCCCGGCAGACCTCGCAGTCGGCCGCCGGGCACGGTTGGGCGTCGGGCTGGCCCATCTCCTGAAGTTCGCGGGGGACCAGCGGGATCAAGGCACGCCAGGACCAGACCTCGCCGGGCTCCGGTGAGCCGGCCGCCAGCCGGCGGATCTTGAGCCGGTTCACGGCGCAGGCCATCGGGCATGCGGCGTCCAGCAGCTCCAGCACTTCCTGGCCGTGCCGCCGGATCGCGGCCGTCAGCACGGCGTCGAAATTGGCGGACGCGTCGATCCAGACGTATCGCCAGGTCCTCATGGTGCGGTCTCCGGTTCGGGGAATCGGGTCAGGCACTCGAAACACTCGCGGTGGCCGACGATCGCGCCACGCCGCAATCCGCATCGGCCACCCTGGCAACTGCACCGGCTCCAGAACGGGCATCGCCGCATCCGGGCCAGCATCTCCAGCGTGGCCGTGATGGGCCTGGGCTGGGGCGCCTCGCGGCCGTCGATCGGGGCGCCCGGCCCTCCGGCCGACAACTCTCGGACCCGGTCCCGATGCGGGCCGCCCCGTCGCGCCCAATCGCAGAACGGCCGGTGGCCGGTCCACTCGACCACGCATCGGCCCTCGGAGGGGCAGTCGGAACACCGCTCCATCATGACGCCTCCGAGAGCGTGAAGGTGAGGGTCAGCGTGCTGGACGAGCAATCGCCGCCGAAGAGGCGGAACACCGCGATGGTATCCGTCGAGGCGAGCCCCGAATCGGCGATCGTCGTCGTCGTCGTGCTCGCATAGGGGCGCGAGGTACACAGGCCCGGCGCATCGGTCCAGTGAGTCGCGGGGTCGTTCGAGGCGACCTGGAGGCAGTATATGGGATAATTGTTGAACGGCGCGTTGGTCCCCGGGCAATACGAGACGGTCGAGCCGAGCTGAACGTCGAACCCCAGGAGGATCTGGTATGCGCCATAGGATGTGTAGGCGAGGTTGATCACGAGCGGGACGCCCGTGAGGACCGGGCAGAAACTGTTCGCGGGCGCGTCGAAGGTCGTCTGGGCCGACCAGTAGCAGTAGTTGTGATCGGACGGCGTCTCGATGCCGAAGCCGGCGAGCTGGGTGCCCCCGTAGCTGAGCCGGACCGGCCCGATGGTCAGCCCGGGGCCGGCGATGGTGAGATCGAAGGCCGTCGGCAGACTGTTGCTTACGGTGTAGCCCGACCCGGCATAGGTCAGGTCCAGGCTCGTGATGACGCTCGGCCGGGCGGTCGCGGTCGCCGTGGCCTGGGTGCCGCCGGCCGGCGGCGCGTCGATCGTCACGACCGGGTTGGCGACCGTGTAGAGCGAGCCGCCGCCCGCGAGGGCCAGGCCGATCGAGCCGTCGGGGTTGAGGATCGCGGTCGCGGTCGCGGTCGTGCCCGCTCCACCCGGCGCCGCGATCCTGACGTTGGGGGCCGCCGTGTAGCCCGCGCCGGCGTCGGTCGTCGCGAGGGACACGACGGCCCCCACGGTCGCGGTCGCCGTGGCCCGGGTGCCCGGCCCGACCGGGGCGTCGATGACCACGGCGGGGTTGGACGCATAGCACGAGCCGGGGTTCCGCAGGTCGAGCGGCCCCAGCGTCCCGTCGGAATTGACCTGGATCGTGGCGAGCGCCGAGCTGCACGACAGGTCGCCCGGCGTCGGGTCGATCGTGACCAGCGGCCCGCAGAACCAGTCGGTGCATTTGGGCTTGTTGCTGCCCGTCTTCTCCGCCACCCAGCGGTTGCCGGTCGCGTGCGCCACCAGGACGTCGCCAGCCACGGCCGGCTGGTTGAGCACG
>DAIDHB010000147.1 GCA_027452145.1 Planctomycetales bacterium | reverse complement strand
TGCCGAGTCGGACCTTGAGCTCGGCGGCCTGGATGGCGAGCTGGACCTGTCGGAAGGGGTCCTTGATGGAGCGAGCGAGGGCCTGGAAGCGAGGGAGGGCCTGGGCGGGCTGGTCCTCGTCGGCGAGGGTGGAGGCGATCTGCTCCTTGACGCGGGGGTCGTCGGGGAAGAGGGCCTCGAGTCGGGCCCAGACGGCGAGGGCCTGGTCGGGCTTCTGGGTGCGCTGATAGACGCGTCCGAGTGACTGGAAGATCTCGAGCAGGTCGTTCCGTGCCGGCTTGCGGCGGATGGCGGTCTCGAAGGCCTCGGCGGCCTGGTCGGGACGGCCGACGAGGACGAGGGCCTGGCCGAGGTAATAGGAGGGCAGGGGATCGTCCCGCCGCGCCGACTCGGCCCGACGCAGGGCGGCGACGGCGGCCGCATCCTCGCCGCGCTGGAATTCCAGCAGGCCGAGGATCATGGCGGCGGAGCCGTCGGCGGGGTTTTTGGTCAGGCGGTCGCGATAGGACTTGATGAAGGCGTCGAGCGTTCCGCGCTCGACATGGTAGCCGTACGCCCGATCGAGCGCCGTGCCGCGCCGGGGGTTCCTCTCCAGCAGGGCGACGTAGCGCTCCAGGGCGCGGCGCTCGCGTGCTTCCTCGGCCGAGACCAGGTCGTCGGGCGGCGACTGGGCCGATCTCGCCGTGGGCGGCACCGCGAGGAGAGCCCACAGGGTCATCATCGGGAGGAGCCAGCGAATTCCCGAATGCCTCGACATGTTCGGCCTCCCGATCGGCTCGGACGGCGCAGACCACGATCCGAGAACAACTCTGAAGATCTCAGCGCCATTTTCCCGGCGGTCGTCCGGGATTTTCCGGGATCGGTCCGGCCTCAGCCAGATCCAACTCGGGGTCATTCCTGATATCGCCCGCTCTTGCCGGTTGCATGCTGAATTCGTTCGGGTTAATCTTACAAAAGTCCCAGCCCATGGAGCTCGGCCTCTTCCGATTGTGAAGGCCATTCTCCGGGGAAAAGACGCCGATCATTCTGAGAGCGTCGATTGCCCGATGCCCCGTCGATCACCAGGAGCCGCGCATGAGCGAGAGCCAGGCCCAGACGCAGACGCCGGAGGAATTGAAGCAGCAGCTCGACGGCTTCCGGTCGGACTTTGGGGCACTGAGGCAGGAGGTCCTGAAGGTCATCGTCGGCCATCGCGAGATCGTCGACGACACGTTGACGGCCCTGATCGCGGGCGGTCACGTGCTGCTGGAGGGCGTGCCGGGGCTGGGAAAGACGCTGCTGGTGCGCACTCTGGCCGAGGCGCTCCACTTGAAGTTCCAGCGGATCCAGTTCACGCCCGACCTGATGCCCGCGGACCTGATCGGGACGAATGTCCTGCACGAGACGCCCGAGGGGGGCCGGCGGTTCGAGTTCCAGCGAGGGCCGCTGTTTGCCAATCTCGTGCTGGCGGACGAGATCAATCGCGCCACGCCGAAGACCCAGTCGGCCCTGCTCGAGGCGATGCAGGAGCGATCCGTGACCGTGGCGGGCAACACGCACCTGCTCGAGCCGCCGTTCTTCGTCCTGGCGACGCAGAATCCGCTCGAGATGGAAGGCACTTACCCGTTGCCCGAGGCCCAGCTCGACCGCTTCTTCTTCAAGCTGCTGGTGAAGTTCCCCACGGCCGAGGAGATGGAGCTGATCCTCGACCGCACCACCGAGGCCGTTACGCCGCACGCCCAGCCGGTATTCGACGGCCGACGGATCGTCGAGCTCTCCCGACTCGCGCGGCAGATCCCGATCGCCGACGAACTGAGACGCTATGGAGTCGCCCTCGTGCTGGCCACGCATCCCGAGAATGCGCTGGCCACGGAGATGACAAGGCGCTACGTCCGCTACGGTTCCAGTCCGCGGGGCGCGCAGGCGATCATACTGGCCGCGAAGATCCGGGCCATCCTCGACAACCGCTACCACGTTGCCCGCGAAGACCTCCGAGGCGCCGCGCACGCCGCTTTGAGGCATCGGCTCATCCTCAACTTCGAGGGCCAGGCCGAGAATGTCCAGGCCGACGACATCATCGATGACCTGCTCCGCACGGTCCAGGCTCCCGCCATCGCTGCCTAACCGCGGAGCAATGATGTACCATGGCACTCTTCGACAG
Source organism: Planctomycetales bacterium (assembly GCA_027452145.1). Lineage (GTDB taxonomy): Bacteria > Planctomycetota > Planctomycetia > Isosphaerales > Isosphaeraceae > JAKAUH01. The sequence goes on along the minus strand of DAIDHB010000147.1, from coordinate 6,250 downwards.
TGATTTCCTCAAGAAGCTGGAATACCTTTCGCTCGTCTCGCGGCGGGTCTTTCGCGGCCAGTTGCTGGCGCAGCGGCGGACGATGCAGCTCGGCGGCGGGATTGAGTTTGCCGACCATCGCGAGTATTACCCGGGCGACGATTTCCGTTACCTCGACTGGAACGTCTTCGCACGGCACGACGAGCTGCTTCTGAAGCGATTCCAGGAAGAGGAAGATCTGCATGTCTATCTGCTTCTGGACTGCTCGCGGAGCATGGCTTTCGGCGACCCGGTGAAGTTCGACCATGCCCGGCAGGTCGCCGCGGCGCTCGCCTACATCGCCCTGGCGGATCTCGATCGTGTGGCGGTCGTGGCCTATGCGGGGGACATCGTCGCCGACCTGCCGCTGACTCGCGGCAAGGGGCGGATCCTCGCACTGCTCAAGTTCCTGGAGAGGCTGGAAACCCAGGGCACGGCGACCGACCTGGCTCGGGTCGTGAGTAGCTTCGTCCATCGCGGCCAGCGCCGGGGCCTGGCGATCGTGCTGAGCGACCTGTTCGACCCGAAAGGATTCCAGGGCGGGCTGGATCTGCTGCGGCACCATCGGTATGAGCCGCACGTCGTGCACCTCGTCGATCGAAAAGACGCGGACCCCGGCTTCAAGGGGGACATCGAGCTCCAGGACGTCGAGAGCGGCACGGTGCGCAAGGTCACCGTCACCGAGCGGAACCTCCGCCAGTACCGCAAGATCTTCAAGGAGTTCGTGGAGTCGGTGCAGCAATACTGCAACACTTACGGGATTGGCGGGACCCTCGCGGCGACGGAGATCCCCTTCGATGAGCTGCTGCTCCGGATGATGCGGGCGGCGGGAGCGCTCGCATGAACCTCGTCCATCCCGCCGCGCTGGCGCTCGGGGCCCTCGCCCTGCCGATCGTGGCGTTCTACATCCTGAAGGTCCGGCTCCGGCGGGTGCCCGTTTCGACCCTGCTGTTCTGGGAACAGATCTTCGAGGAGAAGAAGCCGCGGTCGTTGTGGCAGACGTTGCGGCACTGGATCTCGCTGCTGCTGCAACTGGCCTTTCTGGCGCTGCTGGTCTTCGCGCTGGCCGACCCGATTTTTCGGTGGCAGCAGGCGCAGGCGCGGCGGCTGGTCGTGGTGGTGGATAACTCGGCCAGCATGAACGCGAACGACGTCCTGCCGACAAGGCTCGAAGCGGCCCGGGCCGAGGCCCGGCGGATCGTCGACGGCCTGCGCCTGGGGGACGAGCTGGCGATCATCGCCGCAGGGCCCGAGCCCAGGGTCGCCTGCGGGCTGACCGACCATCAGCGCACCTTGCGCGAGGCCATCGACACGATCGCACCGATCGACGCCCCGACTCGGGTTACTGAAGCGGTGGCGCTGGCCCGCCGGCTGTTGTCGGGGACGGAGAAGGCGCGAAAGGCCATCGTGGTTACTGATGCCGGGTTCGACGCGGCGGTCGAGATGGCCCGCCAGGAGGACGTCGAGCTGATCCGCGTCGGCGCCGCGGAGACCAGCAACGTCGCGATCACGCGACTCCAGGCCAGGCGCAGCCTGGTCGATCCGGTCGGTTACGAGATCCTCGTCGAGGCGGCGAGTTACGCGAAGGAACCTGTGTCGTGCCGCCTGGAGCTCGACCTGGACGACGATCCGATCGACGTGGTGCCCTTGACGCTGGCTCCCGGCCAGCCCGTGGTGAAGATGTTCGAGAAGACCTCGGCCGACGGCGGCCGGTTGCGGGCGAGGATCGATTACGCCGACGCCTTGCCCGCCGACAACACGGCGTGGGCGATCCTGCCGAAGCGGGCGCGGCAGTCGGTGACGCTCGTCACGCGAGGAAACATCTTCCTTGAGAAGGTCTTCGAGGCGATCCCCCTGGTGGACCTGGAGGTGCTGAAGGTCGAGGATGGCCAGCCCATTCCTGTGCCGAAGCCGAAGGGCGGCGGGGCCGCCGGCGCCGAGGGGGCGCCGATCGTCGTGTATCACCGGGCGGTTCCCGAGACGCTTCCGGCGGGGAATGTCGTGGTCATCGAGCCCGGCAAGTCGGGGCCGCTGTGGGACGTCGGCGAGGTGCTGCACAACCCAGTCGTGGCGAAGCAGGATAAAGATTCGCCCCTGATGGCCAACATCCGGCTGGACAACGTGCTGATGCCCGAGGCACGAAAGCTCACCCTGAAGGGGACGGCGCAGGTACTGGCGGAGTCGGGATCGGGCGACCCGCTTTATGCGATGGTCGACCGGCCGGTTACGGGCACTGGCGCCGAGGTCTCGAGCAAGCTGGCGGTGCTTACCGTGGACCTCGACAAGAGCGACCTGCCGCTCCAGACGGTGTTCCCGATCATGATGACCAACCTGCTGAACTGGTACGGCGGGACGAAGGGCGAGCTGCGGGAGTCGCTGGCGGCCGGATCGACGGCCCGGGTCGAGTTGCCGGCGGCGGTCGACCCGAAGGCATCTCGGTCGCTCATCGTCCGGGCGCCGGATGGCACCGAGCGGACTCTGGCCGTCCCAGCCGGTACGAATCGGGGGACGGTCGGCCCGCTCGATCGATGCGGGATCTGGACGGTTCGGATGGGTCCGGGCGAGCCGGAAAAGGGCGGGTCGACGCCGCCAGCCAGCACACGAGCCGCCTCTGCACCCCCTGGGGCTGTCGTGGCCGAGCTGCCGTGCAACCTGGCCGACCGCCGCGAGAGCGACCTGCGCCCGGCGGAGGGTCTGCCCGAGTGGCCGAATCGTCTCGCGGCCGGGCTGGCCGTCCGGCCGATCTGGTACTATCTGCTGGCCTCGGCCTGGCTGCTGATCTGCTGGGAGTGGTTCCTCTATCAGCGGAGGTGGATCGACTGATGGCCCCGTTGTCCCTGCCATTCCAGGTCCAGCTCGAGCTGACGCGGCCGTGGTGGCTGCTCGGCCTGGCCGTCCTGCCCGGCCTGGTCTATTACTTCTACCGGAGCCTCGTCGACTTCGCGCGCTGGCAGCGCGTGCTATCGCTCCTGCTCCGAGGCGCGCTCGTCGTCCTGCTGGTCCTGGCCCTGGGAGGGCTCAGCCTGATCCGGCCGACGCGCGAGCTATTCGTGATCTTCGCCGTCGATCGCAGCGAGAGCATCGGCGAGCCCGGAATCAAGGCCGCCGATGAGTACGTTTCGAAGGCGGCCGAGCATGCGGGGCACAACCAGTTCGCCGTGCTCCCGTTCGCCGGCTCGCCGGGAAAACTGCGCGATGGTGCCGAGGTATTGAAGGATCTCGAGGAGGCGGCGCGGGCCGCACGCGAACCGAAGCCCGCCGGGTCAGAAAAGGCGGTCGCCACGCCAGGAGTCCAATCCGGCGGCCCGCCGCCCGAGCCGCCCGATGCCAAGGGGCTCGATCGCAAGGCGACCGATCTGGCCTCGGCGCTCGAGGTCGCCGCGGCGGCGATTCCACCGTTTTATGTCCCCCGGATCGTGCTGATCACCGACGGCAACCCCACGCTCGGCGACGCCGCCCGGGCCGCCGCGGCGATGCGAGGCAAGGTCGAGGTCCTGACGGTGCCCCTGCCGCGCCGGACCGAGCCGGAGGTCCAGCTCTCGTCGGTGTCAGCGCCAGCGCAGGTGCTCCAGGGAGAGCCGTTCCGCGTCGAGGTGCTGATCGACAGCAACCACGCCGACGACGCCGGCCGGATCGAGGTCTACCGCGGCGACATCAAGGTCGCCGACCAGGCCGTCGCGCTCAAGACCGGCGAGAACCGGGTCGTGCTCAAGCAGACGATCGACGCGGGCGGACTCACCCCGGTGACGGCCCGGCTGCGGGGATACCGCGACACGCTGCTGGATAACAACAGCGACTTCGCGCTGGTGTCGGCGGCGGGCAAGCCGCGGGTCCTGTTGCTCGAGAGCGAGCCCGACCAGGCCAGGCACCTGAGCTGGGCGCTGGAAGAGCAAAACATCCAGGTCGATGTCCGTCCGCCCCGCGGAGCGCCCGAGAACCTGGCCGAGTTGCAGAATTACGACCTGCTCGTCCTGTCGAACGTGCCGGCGACGTCGCTCTCCTTGCGGCAGATGGAGGTGGCGCGGACGTATGTGCGCGACCTGGGCGGGGGCCTGATCATGCTGGGCGGCGACCAGTCGTTCGGGCTGGGCGGTTATTACAAATCGTCGCTCGAGGAGATCCTGCCGGTTCGCAGCGACTTCGAGAAGGAGAAGGAGAAGCCCAGCCTGGCGATGATGCTGGTCATCGACAAGTCGGGCTCGATGGGCGGCGAGAAGATCGAGATGGCCAAGGAGGCCGCGCGGGCGGCCGTCGAGCTGCTCGGACCAAGCGACAAGGTCGGCGTACTGGCGTTCGACGGGGACAACTTCTGGATCAGCGAGCTGCATCCCTGCACCGACATGGGCTTCGTGCTCGACCGGATCGCCGGGCTCGAGGCCGGCGGCGGCACGAGCATGGCCCCGGCGATGGAGGAGGCTTACGACACGCTCAAGGCGGCGGTGGCGAAGCTCAAGCACGTGATCATCCTCACCGATGGGATCTCGTCGCCGGGCGACTTCGAGGGGATCGCGCAGGCGATGAGCGCCGACCGTATCACCGTGTCGACCGTCGCGATGGGCGGCGATGCCGACCAGAACCTGCTCGAGGAGATCGCCAGGATCGGCCGGGGCCGCTCGTACGTGGCCGACGATCCCGCGCAGGTGCCGCAAATCTTCGCCAAGGAGACCGTGACCGCCAGCAAGTCGGCGATCAACGAGCAGCCGTTCTCGCCGGCCGTGGTGCGGCCGACGCAGGTCCTCTCGGAGCTGAAGCTCGAGGAGGCGCCGTTCCTGCTGGGATATGTCATCACCCGGCCGAAGCCGACGGCCGAGGTCATCCTGGCCACCGAGGCGGGCGACCCGCTGCTGGCCTGGTGGCGCTACGGGCTGGGGATGAGCGTGGCATTCACCTCCGATGCCAAGGCGCGGTGGGCGGCGGAGTGGATCACCTGGCCGCAATTCGGCCAGTTCTGGGCGCAGGTCGTGCGGCACGCACTCCGCAAATCCGAGACGCGGGGCTCGCTCGTGCAGATCGAGCGCAGCGGACGCCGGGCGGTTGTCTCGATCGACGCCATCGAACAGGCCACCGGGAAGTTCCTGAACGGGGCCACGACCGAGCTGACCCTCGTGGATCCGGCGCTCGGTACCAGGAAGATCGCGATGCCCCAGGTTGCGCCGGGGCGATACCAGGCCGAGGTCGATACGTCCCGCCAGGGGACGTACCAGCTCATGTTCAGTCAGACCAGGGACTCGCAGTTCCTGGGTCGGCAGACTCGAGGGTTGGCGATCGGGTATCCGGACGAGCTGCGGCTGCGCCCGACCGATCAGGAATTGCTGAAATCGATCGCGGCGACGACCGGCGGCCGGTCCGAAGCGCCGCCCGACGCGGTCTTCGCCCCGCCGGAGCGGACCGCGCCTCGCGCCGTGCCGCTCTGGCCGTACCTGGCGGTCGCGGCGGCATTTCTGTTCGTACTGGATGTCGCATTGCGCCGGGTCGATTTGACACTTCTGGGCGCGAGGAGGCGGATCCCGCTTCCCGCCCGGACGGGTTGATCGTACAATTGTCGATCATGCTGGGTCGGGGGTCGGTGTTCGGGCGGGCATTTGCGCCTGCGATCCGGGATTTCAGGTCGGTCAGGATCGACTCTGACGCTTAAGCAATATCAGGGCATGATCGAGCCCGACCTTAAAACCTGTCGAGCTGGAAAGCCCGAAATACGTTGAAGCCGGCGCGTCATCCGGCCTTCATTCCCATGCGAAGGGGAGCGAGATCCATGAACGAGCGGATCCTGTCGAGGCTCGAGCCGGTGCGGCGCCGGGAGTTGGCTCGCGAGGTGCTGCGGTTCGCCGCCGCGGGCCTGCTCGTCGGCTCGCTCGCGGCGATCGGGCTGGGTGTTCAGCGCTGGAACCATCCGGCGGGGGCGGCGGCTACCGTGTGGTCGGCCATCGCGATCGTCCTGGCCGCTCCGATCATCGGGGCGATCGGGGCGGTTGCTCGGGGCCGCTCGATCCGCTCCGCCGCCGCGGCCGTGGATACTCATTATGACCTCAAGGACCGCGCGGTCTCGGCCGTCGCGTTTCTGGGCCGGGGCGAGCCCTCGCCGATCCAGAGCCTGGCGGTCGAGGACGCGGACCGGCATGTCCAGGGGGTCGATCCCCATCGCGTCGTACCCCTCCGCGTGCCGACGCTTCTTCCCATCGGGGCGGCGGCCGCACTTGTCGCGCTGGGCCTTCTCTTCTGGCCCCGGCCGACA
>DAIDHB010000146.1 GCA_027452145.1 Planctomycetales bacterium | reverse complement strand
CTACCCGGTCGTCGCCAACGCCTACCTCTACGTGTTCGGAAACATGCTCGTGCACCTGGTGGACTCGCAGCCGCCGCCGTACGACACCAAAAGCCCGGCGGGATGAACCAGCAGCCTGGCGGAGCGAACCAGCAGCCCGGTGGCGCGAACCAGCAGCCCGGTGGCGCCAACCAAAAGCCCGGTGGCGCGAACCAGCAGCCTGGCGGCGCCAACCAGCAGCCTGGCGGCGCCAACCAAAAGCCCGGCGGGATGAACCAGCAGCCCGGCGGAGCGAACCAGCAGCCCGGCGGAGCGAACCAGCAGCCTGGCGGAGAGAACCAGCAGCCTGGCGGCGCCAACCAGCAGCCCGGGCAGATGACGCCGCGCGGCGATAATCCGCCGGGTCCGCCTAACGCCGGTACTTCCAATCAGCCTGGTCAGAACAACCCGGGTCAGCCCGGCGGGGCAAACCAGAGCTTCCTTGACAAGCTGAAGAACCTCGACCCGAACAGGATGAAGGACCTCCGCCCGCAGGACGGGTCGAGTTCTCCGCCCTCAGCGAATCAGGGGCCGAAGGATCGCTCGAGCCAGCCGAACCAGCCGGGTCAGGGGATGCCTCCCCAGCCGGGCGAGGGGCCGGGCGAGCGTAATCCCAATCAGGCCGGGCAGGACAATCCGCCGGGCCAGAAACCCGGCGGTGCCGAGGATCCGCGCAACCAGGGGGCCCGCAACGGCGAGGCCGGTAATCCGCAGTCCGAGGCGCCCGCGCCCCAGGGAAATAACCAGTCGACCCAGGCGCCGAACGAGACCACCAGGGCCCAGAAGTCGGCCGCAGGCGCGGACGCCGGCAACCAGAAGCCGGGCCTGAACCCCAATCCCCCGGGCATGCGTCAGCCCGAGAACAAGCCCGACCTGCCCCGCGGCAGCGTCTCGGGCGCCGATCAGCAGGGCGCGGATCCCAACGGTCCCTCCGGCACGCCGGAGAAAGGCAACGGGCCGCCGCCCCAGGCCGAGCGCCAGCCCGGCCCCGGCGGCCAGCCGGGCGACGGCTCGCGTCCCCCGACCCGCGCCACCCAGACCAACCAGAAGGAGGAAAAGACCAACCCCAACGCCCAGCCGAAGGCCGCCACCAGGAACTCCGCCCCCGGCCGACAGGACACCGAGCCCAAGGCGGATCCGAAGGCCAAGCCCGGCAAGGAGCAGCTCCCGCCGCGCGCGGATACCGAGCCCCAGGTCCCCGAGAAGACCCAGAAGAAGCAGGCGGCCAACCCCGCGGACGCCCCGCAGCCCCGGGCCGACGAGATGCTCCCGCGCGAGAATCCGACCCCGCCCTTGCAGGACCAGCTCGGCCCGAACGGAGCGCCTTCGCCCTCGCAGCCTCAGCCGATGCCGGGTCAGAACACGCCCGGACAGCCGGGGATGAATCGGCCGTCGTCGCCAAACGCGAACCAGGCAGGCCAGCCGAGCCAGAGTCCCAAGCAGGGGCCATCCCCGGCCGGTTCGCCCCAGCCCGGCCAGTCGAATCAGCCCGGCCAGTCGAATCAGCCCGGGGAGGGCCAGGGCGAGGGCCAGGGTCAAGGAAAGGGCCCGGGTCAGGGCAAGGGTCCGGGCCAGAACGGCGCGGGCAATGGCCCCGGTCAGCCCGGCCAGCCGGGTGAGGGCACGCCCAGCACGGCACCCGGCGGTTCGTCGGGTCAGCAGGCTGGCGGCGCGAATCCCGCGGGGGACACCAGCAACAGCGCCGGCCGCGCGGGCGGCGCCGGCCAGCCGTCGCCGAAGGGCGGCGTGCAGGACATGGAAGGCGAGGTGGGCGGCGGCCAGTCCAGCGCGGGCGGCCAGCGCGCGGGTGGCGGCGCCGGCGGCGAGACCGGTCGCGGCGGATCGGCCGCCAGCGGCGGCGGCCAGTCGGGTCAGGGAGGCGGCGGCAAGTCCGGCCAGAGCGGCGGCCAGGGCGGCGGCCAGGCGACCCCCAGCGGCGGCAACGCCGGCGGCGGCCAGCCCGGCCCTGCCGGCAAGGGCAACGGCCCGGGCCTCGGCCAGATGCCCGGCGGTGGCGGCGGCATCGGCAACCTCGGCGGCGGCGGGGTCGGGCCCGAGAACAAGGGCGCGGCCGGAAACGGCGAGCCGCGGAAGGACGACTCCGAGCCCTCACCGCCCGCCGAGAAACCCGATCGGCCCTTCGACTCCGACCAGGTCGCCCCCGGCAACGGGCCCCAGAGTAGCCTGACCTTGAAGAACGTGGCCGACGCCCTGAAGAACGACCCCAATGCCGCCAAGAAGATGGAGGATCTGGGCTACACCAAGGACCAGATCGACCAGTTCGTCAGGAAGTACGAGAAACCCAAGCAACTGGCCGCCGGCCGCGAGGGCAAGGAGCTCGAGGTCAAGGTCGGCGAGCAGCCGGCCGCCGCGCCCGGGGCGAATCTCCCCGGCGCCGGCAGCGTCCGGTTCACGAGCGACAAGATCCGCCGCGACGGCAACATCCCCAAGGACCGGGCGTTCGGCAACACCCAGGGCATCAGCAACGAGGCGCCGCGCGAGTGGCGCGACAAGCTCAGTAGCTATTACTCGACGCTCGCCGCCAAGGACTCGAAGACCCGCAAGGCCGCCCGGCCCGCCCCGGCCGGCGCCGCCCGGCCGTGAGAGTCCGACCGGAAGGGAGGTTGTCTGACGTCGGGTGGGCCTCGCCCACCGATCGAGGCCTCCGATCGCATAAGCTGTTGGGCGGGGTCGGAGACCCGCGCCGAACAACCCTCCCGGTTCGGATCGGCCTCCCAGCCTGACGAGGCCTGAGCGTCACGCTGGACCACGCTGGTCTGGAAGTGGGTCAGGCTTTCCAGCCTGACGGGGCTTGAGTGTCGGGCTGGAAAGCCTAACCTATCTCGAGGAGCAGATCGTGCCGGGCGATCCGCGACCCTGCGGTTTCATCGACAAATGACTGGCCATCAGGTGCCATCGGCCCCATGACGTTTCATCCCTCGATCCGCCCCCGCCGCTATCTCGTGGGCTTCGACCCTCGCGAGCTGCCGCACCACTTCACCGACGTCCTGGTGATCGGCGGCGGCATCGCGGGCCTGCGCGCTGCGCTCGGGGTGCCCGAGCCCTATCGCGTGCTCGTCGTGACCAAGAACGAGGTGCGCGAGAGCAACAGCCAGTATGCCCAGGGGGGCATCGCCGGCGTGCTCGACCCCGAGGACCGATTCGACCACCACATCGCCGACACCCTGGCCGCCGGCAAGGGCCTGTGCGACCCCGAGGTCGTCGCCATGGTCGTCCGCGAGGCGCCCGGGCGGATCAGCGAGCTGGTCGAGTGGGGGACTCACTTCGACCAGGTCGACGGCCACGTCGCCCTCGGACGCGAGGGGGGCCACTCGCACGCGCGGATCGTCCACGCGCTGGGAGACGAGACGGGCCGCGAGATGATGCGCGCCGTGATCCACCGCGTGCGCGAGCGGCCGAACGTCCGCGTATGGGCCAACAGCTTCTCGATCGACCTGCTGACCCACGACGGGCGGTGCCGGGGCGTGCTGGTCTGGGACCATCGCCGAGGCCCGGCCCTGGTCTGGGCCCGCGCCGTGCTTCTGGCCACCGGGGGCGCGGGGCAGCTCTTCCGCGAGACCACGAATCCCTCGATCGCCACGGCCGACGGCCACGCGATGGCCTATCGCGCCGGGGCCGAGCTGCGCGACATGGAGTTCATGCAGTTCCACCCCACGGTGCTCTACATCGCCGGATCGACCCGGCATCTCTTGACCGAGGCCCTGAGGGGCGAGGGCGCCTATCTGCGGGATGTCCACGGCGAACGGTTCATGCCGGGCTATCACCCGCTGGCCGAGCTGGCGCCTCGCGACGACGTCTCGCTGGCGATCGCCGCGCAGATGGCGAAGACCCAGCACCCGAGCGTCTACCTGGATCTCTCGCACCTGGATTCGGATCTCATCCGCCAGCGGTTCCCGGGCATCGACCGGCTCTGTCGGACGTTCGCCCTGGACATCACCCGCGACCCGATCCCGGTGTGTCCGGGGGCGCATTACATGGTCGGCGGGGTCTCGGTGGACCCCTGGGGCCGCACGACGCTGCCGGGCCTGTGGGGTGCCGGCGAGGTGACGAGCTCGGGCCTGCACGGCGCCAATCGGCTGGCGTCGAACAGCCTGCTCGAGGGCCTGGTCTACGGCGCCCGCGCGGCCGAGGACATTGTGGCGATGCTCGACCGCGAGGGCCCGCAGCCGCTGGAGGTCCCGCCGGTCTCGGCCCCGCGCCGGGGCGAGGCCCGCGCCCGCATCGACGTGGCCGACGTCCGCGAGTCGCTCCGCTCGCTGCTCTGGCGGCGGCTGGGCATCACCCGCGACGCCGACGGCCTCGACGAGGCCGCTGACCGCGTCGACCGATGGAGCCGCTACATCCTGCCGCTCGAGTTCGAGGATCCCGACGGCTGGACGTTGCAGAACATGCTCCTGGTCGCCCGCCTGATGATCGCCGCGGCCACCGAGCGCCGCGAGTCGCGCGGCGTGCACTACCGCCGGGATTTCCCCCAGCCCGACCCGGCGCTCAACCGCCACATCCCGCTCTCCGTCGAGCCCGCCCGGCCCGAGGCGGCCACGACCCAGGGGCGGTAGGAGTGCCGATATTCAAAGATCCGGATTTAACCGCGAAAAACGCGAAAAACGCGAAAGGAGAATACATGGAACAGGAAGATAATTCGAGCCGCCCTCGGCTTGATCTCATTTCTTTTTCGCGTTTTTCGCGGTTCAGTCTTCGACAGATCCCCGTCGGGAGGGGGGACGGCTTCGACGTGGTTTCTGCTACGGTTCGTCATCGATCGTCGAGAGCGGGCGCACGGCGCCCTCGACGAGCACCGGCGGGTCGAGCCAGCGCGACTTGGGGATGATCCGGGGCGCGTAGCCCTGTAGCGACTCGGGCCGGAAGTTGCGGATCGCGGCGAGGGTGCGGTCGATCCGGGGATTCCCCGCCGCGTCGAGCTTCGCCAGCACGAGGTCGTCCTCGCTGAGCAGATCCGCCTCGCGAAGGATCCCCCGCGCCATCGCCTCGCGGATCGCGCCGGCGAACTCGTTGTAGATGAATGCTTCGGTGTCGCTGGCCCACCAGTCGCGGTTCATCTCGTCGAAGAGAGCCGACGCTTCGCGGGCGATCTTTGCATCGGTCATCACGATCCGAGCCCCGGCGACCGCCAGGTGGTCGAGGATGCGGTCGGCGTCGGCGGGCTTCACCACGCCGCAGGCAATCCCGTCGCGGAGGAAGTAGTCGAGCCGGTCGGCGCACAGCCAGGGCAGCGGTTGCTCGAGCAGCGGGTAGATCGAGTCGTCGTAGAACTCCGACGGTGCGAAGCCCAGGCGTGCGAGGGCCCCGGCGATGTCCGGCCGGTCGAGCATCAGGGGCTTGAGCCGCTCGTGGTGGTCCTGCTCCTCGGAGGTGATCAGGAAATCGACGGCGTGCGAGAACGCCGTGTGCGAGATGTCGTGCAACAGGCCCGCGACCCGCTCGCGCAGCCCGGCGCCGAGCCTTGTCAGCAAGAGATACACGCCCAGGCTGTGCTCGAACCGGGTCACGTTCTTGAACGGGAACGCCAGCGCCGAGGGGCCGGCCTGCCGGATGCCTTGCAGCCGCCGGAAGGTCGGGCAATCGATCAGGTCCAGGATTCCCGCGTCCGCGATCGCCACCTCGCCGTAGACCCGATCGTGCCACTTCATCCCGAGGCGTCTCCCCGTGTCCCCCCGTTCGGCCGCCCGCGTCCGTCCTTTCGATTGGATGCGATGCGATTCCCATCGATTCGACGGACGCCGGGCGAGGAGGTCGTTTGTCATGGTCCTTCCATTGGTTATGATAACAGACCGTCCGTCCATTTCGGCAGCAACGCTCCGCTCAGTCCTGGGAGAATCGGTCGTGTCCAGCGCGAAAACCCGCCGGGGTCCGGCATTCCTGCTCGTCGCCTCGCTCCTCGCATGTGCCTGCGCCGGCTGCGGCGACACGACGCCGGAGGGTGGCGGCCCGTCCGGCTCGACGGGGAAATCGTCGTCCTCGTCCTCGACGGGCGGCTCGGGCCCGCGGCTGGTGTTTATCACCAACGGGAACTCCGACTGGTGGAACGCCGTCGAGAAGGGGATGACCGACGGCGCGTCGAAGTTCGGCGCCCGGGTCGAGATGCGGCGGAACGAGGGGGACACCGCCGGCCAGATCCGGCTGCTGGAGGACGTCCTGAGCCTGCCGGACGTCAAGGGCGTCGCCATCTCGGTGATGCAGCAGGACTCGCCCGGCATCGCCGACAAGATGAAGGCCCTGATGAAGGACGGCAAGGTCGTCATCGCGGTCGACTCCGACGGCCAGCCCGGCACCCGGCGCGCCTACGTGGGCACGATCAATCGCGAGGCGGGCGAGTTCGCCGGCCGCGCGGCGAAGGAGCTCCGGCCGCAGGGGGGCAAGGTCGTCGCCTTCGTCGGCAACTCCTCCGCCGCGAACGCCCAGGACCGCCGCGCGGGCTTCTTCGCCGGCGCCGGCGAGAAGTTCCGCATCGACTCCCAGCACGACGTGCTCGAGATGTTCGAGGACAACGTCGACAAGAGCAAGGCCCAGCAGAACGTCCAGACCGCGATCAGCAAGCATCCCGACGCGACCGTGTATCTCGGCATCTGGTCGTACAACGCCCACTACATCGCCGAGGAGGTCAACAAGTTCCCCGAGCTGCGCAAGAAGGCCACGATTGTCACCTTCGACCTCGACGAGCTGGCCGTGCAGGACCTCGCCGAGGGGCGGATCGACGTCACCGTCTGCCAGAACCCCTATGAGATGGGCTATCGCGGCGTCCGCCTGCTCAAGGCCCTCATCGACGACGACAAGAAGACCATCGACGAGATGCTGCCGAAGGGCACCGATTCGATCAACACCGGCGTCCGCGTCGTCGTCCCCAAGAAGGACTCGCCCGTCAAGGGAGAGAACGTCATCGACATCGATACCATGAAGAAGTGGCTCGCCGAGAAGGGGCTCAAGTCGACCTAGTCATTGGTCATTGGTCATTGGTTATTCTCGGGTCGTCACTGGTCCGTGCTCCGCTCTTCGCTTTCCTCGAGGTTCTCGCCTATCGATCAACCCACGCCATCCGCGTCAGCGTACCAATGACCAATGACCAATGACCAAGGACAAAGAAGAAATGGATTTCAGCTTCAGCGAGACGCAGCGTCACTGGCACGATGCCGCGGTCGAGTTTGCCCGTACGGAGCTGGTGCGGTCGGATTCGGATGGCGGGCCGGGGGATCGGGGTGGGTTCTGGCGAGAGGGATACCGGCGATGTGCCCGGTTCGGCCTGACGGGCCTGCCGGTGGCCGCGGAATACGGCGGCCGGGGGCAGGACCTGCCGACGACCGTCGCGGCGATGGAGGGCATCGGATATACCTGTGATGACTCGGGTCTGATCTTCGCGATCAACGCCGCGCTCTGGACGGTCACCATGCCGATCGGGCTCTACGGCACCGACGCGCAGAAGCGCCGCTACCTGCCGGGCCTGTGCGACGGGAGCCTGCTAGGAGCCAACGGCGCGAGCGAGCCCGAGGCCGGCTCGGACATCTTCGCCATGACCACGACGGCCGAGCGCCGGGGAGATCAGTGGGTCCTGAATGGCCGGAAGACCTGGATCACCGCCGGGCCGATCGCGGACGTGTTCCTCTGCTTCGCCGCGACCGACCCCGGCCGGGGCATCATGGGGATCTCGGCGTTCCTGGTCGGGCGCGACGCGCCGGGGTTCCGGGTGGTGCGCGAGATCCCCAAACTCGGGATGAAGGGCGTGCCAATGGGCGAGCTGGCCTTCGAGGATTGCCGGCTGCCCGCCGACGCGCTGCTCGGCCGCGAGGGCCGGGGCGCGTCGATCTTCCAGGCGTCGATGGAACTGGAGCGGGGCGCGATCCTGGCCTCGGCGCTTGGCACGATGCGGCGGCAGCTCGAGCGTTGCATCCACCACGCGCGATCGCGCCGGCAGTTCGGCCAGCCGATCGGCAAGTTCCAGTCGGTGTCGAACCGGGTGGTCGACATGACCTTGAGGCTGGAAACCAGCCGGCTGATGGTCTATCGTTACGCCTGGCTGAAGTCGCGGGGCGACGAGGAGGCCTCGGCCGCCGCGGCGATGGCCAAGCTCCAGGTCTCCGAGAGCTATGTCCAGAACAGCCTCGACGCCGTCCGCCTGTTCGGCGCCGCCGGGTACGTCGAGGAGACCGGAATCGAGCGCGACCTGCGCGACAGCGTCGGCAGCGTGATCTTCTCGGGCACCAATGACATCCAGCGCAACATCATCGCCCAGCGGCTGCGGCTGGGATAGATCGCACGCGGTTCACCACGCCGCGGCGTCGCGAATTCCAGGAACTCTCCTGCATCCCCGAGCGAGTCGAAATGAGCACGACCGATCCCGGCGTCACCGGCAGCGAACGCAGGCCCTCCCACGGGGGACCGTCGACCCTCGTCCGAGTCCTCCGGTCTCCCGAGCTGGGTCTCTCGGTGGCCATCGCGGTGGCGCTTTTGGTGATCTACAAGCTGGACCCCAGCCACGCGTTCTTCCGCGGCTATCGGGTCCAGACGCTCTTCCACAACACCGCGCTGTACGGCCTGCTGGCGATCGGGGCGGCGGTGGTGATCATCTCGGGCGGGATCGACCTGTCGTCGGGTTCGCTGGTGGCGCTCTCGTCGGTGATCGGGGCCAAGCTGTTGACCGACTGGCTGGTCCGGGGCGACTCGAGCGGCGCCGAGCCGTCGATCACGATCGTCGTCGCGTCGATCGCGCTGGCGCTGTTGATGGGCCTGCTGATAGGGCTATTCCACGCATTCCTGATCACGATGGTGCGGCTGCCGCCGTTCATCGCGACGCTCGCCACGATGGCGGGCCTGCGCAGCCTGGCCAAGCTCGCCGACGGCAACCACACGGTCACCGTGCGCTACTACGCGTTCCGCGTCCTCGGCGACGATTACCGCGTCTCGCTGGGGATCTTCGTGGTGGTGGCGATCGTCTTCAGCATCCTGATGGGCAACACGGTGCTGGGGCGGCACATCTACGCGATGGGTGGCAATGAGACCGCGGCGCGACTCAGCGGCGTCCGGACGCGCCGGCTCAAGTTCTTCGTCTATGGCGTCTCGGGGCTGCTCTCGGCGATGGCGGGGATCCTCTTCGCCGGCAAGAACGGCCTGGGCGACCACTCGCTGGGCATCTCGTATGAGCTGATCGCGATCACCGCGGCCGTCGTCGGCGGGTGCAGCCTCTCGGGCGGGATCGGCTCGATCCGCGGGACCGTGCTGGGCCTGCTGTTGACCCAGATCGTCATCCAGGGGACGGGCCAGGTCGCGCCGCCCGGCATCGACAGCACGACGATCGAGGGCCTGGTGCTCGGCACCGTGGTGATCCTGGCCGTGGCCTTCAACCAGCTCGTGCGGGCGCGGCGCGAATGAGCGGGGCAACCCAGCGATCCGGTCCACCGGCCGACCGGGCGTCGACGCCGCCCGGGCCCCGTCCCCCGGGCGGACGGTCCGGCGCGCCGAGGGGACCCGCGAAACCCGCAGCCTTCCCCCCGGGTCCGAGTCCGGGGCCGGATCCGGCGTCGATCCCGACGCTCTGGCGGCGGCGAGCCTTCCGCCGGGTGCTGGTGGGGTTCGCGGCGATCCAGGTGGTGATCGCCTACGGCGTCGCGGGATACCGATGGATCGGCTGGAGCCTCGGCGACGCGCTCTTCCAGGTGGTCATCCTGATCTCGGGCGTGGGACTCGGCGCGGTCCGGCCGCTGGAGGGGCCGTTCGAGCGGACGCATACGATCCTCGTGATCGCGCTGGGCATCAGCTCGGTCGCGTTCACCCTGGCCTCGCTGGTGCAGGCGCTCACCGAGAGCGAGCTGCTGGCGTACTTCGGGCGACAACGCAAGATGAGACAGATCGATTCGCTGTCGGGTCACACGATCGTCGCCGGCTACGGCCGCGTCGGCGCCCTGGTCTGCGCGGAGCTCGCCGCCGCCGAGCAGCCTTTCGTCGTGGTCGACCTCTCGCCGGCCCACGCCGAGGAGATCGAGACTCGCGGCTATTACTGCGTCACGGGCGACGCCACCGAGGAGAAGGTGCTCGTCGAGGCCGGGATCGCCCGCGCCCGCGTGCTCATCTCGGCCATGCCCAACGACGCCGAGAACGTCTTCATCACCCTCACGGCGCGGCAGCTCCGCCCCGAGCTCCTGATCATCGCGCGAGCCGAGCAGGTCGCGACGGTCAAGAAGCTCAAGCACGCCGGTGCCGACCACGTGGTCCTGCCCGCCGCGATCGGCGCGCACCGGATCGTATCGCTCGTCACGAACCCGGCCGCCGTCCAGTTCGCCGAGCTGGTCACCCAGCGTACCAGCCTGGCCATCGAGATGGACGAGCTTCCCATCCAGCCAGGCCATCCCCTCGCCGGCCATAGCCTGCGCGACGCCGACATCAAGCGCCGCACCGGTGTGATCGTCGTCGCCATCAAGCGCGCCGACGGCCGCCTGGACTTCCCGCCATCCGGCGACGAGATCCTCGCCCCGGGCGACAGCATCGTCTTCCTCGGCCGTCGCGAGAACCTGGAGATGTTCCGGCAGCAGTTCCTGGGGAAGAGTAGTCAGTAGTCAGTAGTCAGTGGTCATTAGTCATTAGTCATTAGTCATTAGTCAGAAATCAGTGACGGGCGGTCGGAGGCTGGTCTGGAGGGCGCGGGCCATGGGGGGGCGACAGGCTTTTGTGCGGCTGGCGATGATCGCGGTCGCGGCTGCCGGGCTCCTGGGCCGGCGGGCGATTGCCGAGGACGGTGTTGATCCGTGGGGGGCAATCGTGGTGCGGGTGGTGCGTCCGGATCGGCAGGCGGCCGAGGTGATCCGGCTGTTCGAGGGCGCGCGCTGGGCGGACCCGGCGGCCGCGCTGGCGGCCTGGAAGCAGGCCCGGCCCGCCGCGGCCGACCGGCCGATCAACAAGCCGGCCGAGGCGATGATCGCCATGTTCAACCGCGACATGGTCCCGGAGTGGCGCGCCTTCGACGGGGCGGAATTGCGGGTCGCGGTCGGAGCCGATGGCGGGGCGCTCCAGTGGTTCGCACGCGTGCCGCACGACGACGACGGGATTCTTGGCGCGGGGATCACCGCGATGCGGCTTACAAATCCCGAGGACCCGCCGATCGCCATCGGCGGGCGGGAGCATCCGGTCGCGCGCCTGGGCCGTTCGGGCGTCCCGCTGGCCGGGCAGGATGGGTCTCTCGTCGTCGTGGCCGGCTCGCGCGAGGCGCTCTGCCGTGGCTTCGAGATCGCCCCGCGCGGCGACCGCCAGGTTCGCAGCGAGATCGGCGGCGGGCTGGCGCCGCCGGAGCCGGCGCCGGAGCCGGGATCGCAGACGGTCCTGGGTGACTCGGGCGTGGTCTTCCGCGTCCTGCCCGGCGCGCTGCCTGATCCCCGCGCGTCGGGTTTGCCGCTGGCTCCCGCCCGGGTCGTCGAGGCCCTGCGCGCCCTGGGATGCCGGCGCATCGACGGGACCGCGTGCCTGAAGGACGGTACGCTCGCGCTGGACGTCGTCTCCGCCATCGACGCAGCTCCGGAGCGCCGTCCGGCCGCGCCGGACCCGGACCCGCCCGCCGTCGACGCGAAATGGCTGGATTCGCTCCCGTCGGCCGGTGTCATGGCGTTCGTGTCGATGGCCGTGGACCCCCGCGCGCCGGCCTGGGACCGCGCCTTCGTTCTGGCCGATCGGGTCGAGCGGGTCGACCCGGCCCGCGCCCGGGTGAGTCCGCTGCGGGTCCGGCTCAACCTGATCGCCGCGGCCGCCGGGCTGAAGCTCGAGGCCGACCTCTTGCCCCACCTGCGCGGTGTCTCTCTCGCCCTGGTCGGTGAATCCGACCGGCCCGGCCGCGTCGGCGGGGCGCTGGTTGTCCTGCATCTGGATGACCCGGAGGTCGCGCGCCGCGTCGTCCGCGACGCCTCGGCGCGGATCGCGGCCGTGCTGGGCGGCCCCGTCGCCGCGGCGGCGGGCGGTGCCGGCGGACCCGGCGCCGTCGTCGTTCGTGCGCACGAGAAAGACATCCGCCTGGCCTGGGGAGGCGCGAGAGCCGCCGCGGCCTCGGACGATCTGCCACCTGCCGGTCAGTCGATGGCGGATATCTGCCGCGGCTGGGCCGCGGAGGGCCGCCCGAGGCCCGCGCGGGTCGGCGCGTTCTGGCCAGGGCGGCTCTGGCAGCCGCCCGCCCGCGCGACGGCCGCCTGGCCCGATGGGTCACTCGCGACACTCGCCGAGGATCCGCCGGCCGTCTGGTGGGGCTGGGACGAGCCCGGCGGCATGCATGACCAGGTCCGCTGGCGCGGGCTGGATCGGCGAGTGCGGCGGCTGCTCGCGACGTTCCCCACCCCGGCGCGATAGGATGGGGCCGTCAAGGCCGGTCGGAAACCAGCGCGCCAGGCGAAGGCATGTTGGGCGCGGATCTGCTCATGACCCTGCTCCAGAGCCGGACCGGAGGTCTCCCGCACTTCCCCCGGCGACTGGTCGCGCGGGAGACCTTCGGTCGGGCTTCCCGGCGGGGTCGGAGACCCGCGCCGAACAGCGTTCTCCGGCCAGGTTCCGTGGTTCCATCGGGCCTGGGTCTTCATCCCACTGACGCGAGGAACAATCACCCCGATGCGGCTCGTCGACCTTCATTGCGACTGGTTGCGGCAATACGCGGACGAGACGACCCAGCATCTCGGGCCGCCCGGGCCCGCGCTCTCCTCGCGGCTCGGCCGGCTGGACGGCTACCTGCTCGGCACGTCGCTGGCGGTGCTCGCCTGCACATACCGGCCCGGTCCCGAGGCCGGAGCGTCGGCCACGACCGCCGATTCCTGGAGCGCGCTTGGCCTGATGCTGGCGCGGTACGAGTCGGAGTTCGCCGGCCGGCTGATCCGCGACCCGGCGGATGTCGCGCTCTGGCGCTCATCGTCGCCGGGCGGGATGTGCTGGGGCGTGCTCGAGGTCGCCGGGTTCGACGGCCTGGTCCGCGGTCCGGACGACCTCGATCGGCTGCCCGATCTCTTCCGGCGCGGGGTGCGGGTCTTTCAGCCGGTTGCGGCCTCGGGCGGCGCGCTCGGCGGGTCCAGCGAACCCGGCGATGACCGCGGACTGACGGAGCTGGGCCGGGCGTTCCTCGACCGGCTCGCCGCGTTGGACCCGGCCGGCGACGAGAGCCCACGGCCGATCCTCGATCTCGCGGGCCTGAGCGCCCGGGCGACGGCCGAGACGCTGCAGTGGTACGACGAGGTTTCGCCCCCGAGGCCGGAAAACCGCCGTCGGCCCCTGCTGGTCGTCAGTCACGGCCGGGGCGGTTATCGCGACCTCGCCGACGCGGCGAGCGCCCAGGCGCTCGGCCTTGCCGAACTACGGGCGCGCGGTGTGCCGATCGGCCTGACGCCGGGACTGCCGGGATGCGAGACGGCCGACGAGCTGAAAGCCCTGATCGACGCGATCGCGGCGGTCCCGTTCGAGGGGCGTCCCGGCTTCGAGGGGATCGCGATCGGCGCCGACCTTCTGGGGGTGGAGCGAGCGATCCCGGGCCTGGACTCGGCCCGCGGCCTGGCGCGTTGGATCGAGGCGACATTTGACCGCGAGACGTCCGCGGTACTCGTCGCCCGAAATGCTCGCCGGCTGCTCCTCCGCTCGGCGGGGCTGGCAGAATCCTAGGCCATCCGCGCCAGCTCGACCGCCTCGGTCCAGTCGCCGCGGAGGAGCTGGCAGACGGCCAGCAGCCGGCGCGATTCGGCGCCGGGGCGAAGCTCGAGGCAGCGGCGGGCGTGCGCGGCGGCCTCGTCGTAGCGCTCGTCGTCCAGGGCGGTGAGCGCGGACCGCCAGTTTTGTTCGTAGGCCGCGAGCGCGGCGCGGAGCAGCCGAAGGTCGCTCTTGCACCGGCGGCAGGCGTCGACCCAGCCGCCCTGCCGGGCGCCGCAGGTCGGGCAGCGCATCTCATCGAAGGGCCGCGAGGCCCACGCCTGGGGAGGATTTGACAGGGACATTGCCGGCCGCGTGATCACGCGTCCTCCAGGTAGAAGACCAGGTCCTCGAGCTCCCGGAGCGTGGCGCGGATGCGCTCGGCCGACCCGGCATTGACGGCCGTGCTGAGGTCCTCGAGCATCGCGCGCAGCTCCTCGGCGTCCTCGTCGTTGGCCGAGGGCAGCACCCGCTCGGCCTTGGTCCGCATGGCCTCGGCTGCCTCGAGCGCCGTGCGCAGCTCGGGGTCGACCGACTCGGCACCCGCCTCCTCGGCTCCGCCCGAACCGGGGGCCGGCAGGGCCAGCGAGCCGGCCTCCGCGGCGGTGCTCATCACCGCGTCGAGCCGGTCCACGGCGTCGCTCCGCTGCCGCTTGCGGAACCGCTCGGTCGCGCTGTCGATCACCACGTGCTTGGCCAGCCCCGTGGCCCGCTCGGTCGCCGTCACCTTGAGGATCCCGCTGAGGTCCAGGTCGAACCGCACGAGGATCTGGTTGCCCGCCGGAACCTCGGCCAGGCCCTCGACCTTGAACTCGCCCACCAGCGTATTGTAGCGCGTGTCGGGGTTCTCGCCCTGGAAGATCCGGATATCCGCGCCGTCCTGGTTGTCGTGGACGGTCGAGTAGATCTCGGTCCGGCTGGCGGGCAGCGGCGTGTTCCGCTCGATGATCGGGGAGAAGTGATGTTCCGACATGAACCCGTACAGCTCGCCGAGCGCCTCGATGCCCAGGGTGTGCGGCGTGATATCCACCAGGATCGGGCCCAGGTCGATCCCTGCGATCAGCCCCCCCTGCACCGAGGCGCCCATCGCCACGGCCAGGTCGGGCTCGATCTCGCTGTGCACGGGCCGTCCCAGGCGCTCTTCCAGCAGCTTGTGGATCAGGGGCGTCCGGGTTGCGCCGCCGACCAGCACGACCTTGCTGATCTGCTGCGCCTGGACCTTGCCGTCGGACAGCGCCTGGTCCAGGCAGGTGAGCGTCTTGAGCAACAGCGGGCGGATCAACTCCTCGAAATCGTGGCGATGGAGCTCCATCTTGAGGTTCAGCGGCCGGCCGTCCTTCTCGGCGATGAACTCCTCCTCGACCCAGGTCACCGGTTCGGACGACAGCCGCTTCTTGGCGTCCTCGGCGGCGCGGAGCACCCGCGCCTTCGAGGCCGGCGCGGCACGCAGGTCGACCCCATTCTCCTCGCGGAACTCGTCGCAGATGTAATCCATCAGGAGCTGGTCGAAGTCGTCGCCGCCGAGCTGGGTGTCGCCGTGGCTGGCGCGGATCTCGACCACGCCGTTCTCGACCTGCGCCAGCGAGACGTCGAACGTGCCGCCGCCCAGGTCGTAGACCAGGAGCTGCTCCATCTCGGTCGGGTGCGGGTCATAAGTCAGCACGGCGGCGGTCGGCTCGTTGATGATCCGCACGACCTCCAGACCGGCCAGCTCGCCGGCCTGGCGGGTCGCCTGCCGCTGGCCGTCGTTGAAGAACGCCGGCACCGTGATCACGGCCTTGGACACCGGGTGCCCCAGCGCCAACTCGGCGCGGCGCTTGAGCGTCCGCAGGATGATCGCCGAGATCTCCTGCGGCGTGTACTTCTGGTCGCCCAGGGCGACGGTCGTCTCCTCGCCCATCTTCCGCTTGATCGACCGGATCGTCCGCTCGGGCGCCAGAACGTACTGGTTCCGCGCCGCCTTGCCGACGAGCAGGTTGCCCTGCGGGTCCAGGCCGACGACCGACGGCAGGATCGGGTCGCCGTCCTCGCCGGGCAGGACGACGGGCCGGCCGTCGCGGATGACGGCCACCTCGCTGTTGGTCGTCCCCAGGTCGATGCCGATGATCGTCTCTTCCGCCATGTCGTCCTTCCTTTTCGTCCGCTCGTTACCGATCGATATGAATCAATGAGTCCCCGGCCGGTCCGCTCGCGGGCGGCCGGTCTGGATGCCCAGGTCGATCCCCTGCGATTCCTCGGGCGTCGCCTCGCGTTCGTCTTCATATTCCTCGCCGATGTCGTCGCCCCCCGGGTCCTCGTCGACATCGGGGCCGAGGTCGAGCGCGTCGACCTCGGGATCGGCCTCCCGGCCGCGCCGTCCGCTGAGGACGCTGGCGGCCTGGACCTCGGCATAGCGCAGGAGCCGGCCGCGCCAGGTGTACCCGGAGCGCAGCTCCTTGATCACGGTGCCGGGCTCGTGGTCGGGGTCGTCGACCACCTCGAGCACGACCATCTGCTCGGGGTCGGCCGGTCGGCCGAGGCATTCGATGCGCGCGATCCGCTCGGCGGTCATCACGCGGGCGAGCCGGGCCTGGATCAGGCCGTAGCCCTCGATGATCGCCTCGAGCAGATCGAGGCGGAGCCACACGCCGCCTCGGGCGACGTTCTGGACCTGGCGGTGGTAGTCGGCGGCGAGCATCCGGCGAATCCACGACATCCGACGGAATCGGTCGTCGACCGCGTCGAGCAGGGCGTTCGTCGCGTCCTCGCCCAGCCGCCGGGTGATCCGCTCGATCTCGCGGCGGCCGCGCGCCAGCGACTCGTCGAGGTCGGCCAGGGCCTCGGCGAGCGGCTTGCCGGCCGACCAGGCAGCGCGCTCCTCGCGCGGCTCGACCGAGCGGAACGCGTCGATCGCCTGCCGCAGCCCGGCGGTCATCGCCTCGGACTGCTCGATCAGGCCCCGAGCGCCCTTGGTCTGGAGCTTCAGCTCGTGCCGCAGCGCCGTGAATTCCTCGACCAGGCGGATCAGGCCGAAGTCGCCCTCGGCTC
The DNA here is from genome assembly GCA_027452145.1 of Planctomycetales bacterium. Lineage (GTDB taxonomy): Bacteria > Planctomycetota > Planctomycetia > Isosphaerales > Isosphaeraceae > JAKAUH01. The sequence continues at coordinate 22,823 of DAIDHB010000146.1, read as the reverse complement.
CGGCCTCGGCGCGGGCGGCCGCGGTCGATGTCGCGGTGGCGACGCCCGGCATGCCCGGATAGCCCGGCCCGTCGCCGTCGCTCTCGTCGCCCGCCGCGCGCGCGTCCTCCAGCCACCGGCGGAACCGGTCGAGCAGGTCGTCGATCTCGTCGTCAGGGTGGCCGTCGCTCATGGGGACTCCGCCAGCTCGAGCAGCGCGGCGACCGGCAGCCGGACCCGGCGCAGCCGCCCCCGCAGGTCGGCCGCCAGCGCCTCCAGGGAATCGTGTTTCGTCTCCCAGGTAAAGAGCTGGGTCTCCAGCCGACGCGCAGGGTCGCGCAGCGCCTCGTAAGCGGCGTGGACCTCCGCGAACCGCTCCGGCGCCCGGTCAGGTGGGAACTCGCGAACCAGTTCGAGATACCGGCGGCGGATCTCCGCCTCGCCGGCCTCGGGGCCCAGTCCCAGCGTCTCGTAGGGATCGTTCATGGTGTCGTCACTTCTTCTTCCGCCGGCCGCCCTTCTTCGCCTTCTTCTTCGGAGCGGGAGGCGGGCTCATGTCGAGGAAGAACGGCGCGCTCGGATCGAAATCGATGTCGTCCTCTTCCTCGTCCTCGTCGTATTCGTCGTCGTCGAGGTCGTCGAAGGGGTCCATGCCGGCCATCCCCGGGAACCGGCCGAACGGCATCCCGAACGGCCCGGCGAATCGATCGTAGAGGCCCTGGAGGTTTTCCAACGCCCCAAGGCCCTGCCGGATCTCGGGCAGCAGCGATCGGACCTCGGGATCGGTCGAGGCCTCGGCCAGCCTGAGCGCCGTATCCAGGTGCTCCCGCGCCTGCCTGGGGACGACCGGTCCGCCCAGCCAGCCCCGTCGCCTGGGAGGAGCCGCCATCTCGACATTGGCCGCGTGCGTGTGCAGCAGGGCCGAGCCGGGATGCTGCTTCACTCCGGCCTTCACGAGCTTGGAGTAGAGCGCGAAATCCTTGCTCGAGGGCGCGGGCGCCTGGTCGCGCAGGAATTCGACGATGGCCTCGATATCCTCGACGCGGAACTTCACTCGCGACGCGCTGGCCACGTAGGCGATCACCTGCTTGATGTGCTCCTCTCGCCCGGGGTATGCAATTCCGGCCTGGATGTGGGCGTGGATCAACCCGGCGATCTTGCCGGCTGTTTCGCTCCGACGCTTCTTCTTGGCTTCGACCTGCCAGAGCCGGTTGTACTTCTCGACGACGTTCTTCGGCATCGCGAATCGCGCCGCCTCGATCGCCAGCGCCAGCCAGAGCGGCGCCGGCTCGACGAGCGACGCCCTGGCCTCCTCGACCAGGCGGTCGCCCGCCTCGGCCTGCCCGGCCTTGTACTCGAGCATCGCCTTGCGCGCCAGGTAGTAATAATCGCGCTGGGCGTCGTTGCCCAGGTCGTCGGCGATCGCGAACTCGGCACGCCCCTCGTCGAACTTCTTCTCGATCGCGAGCCGACGCGCCAGGGCAACCCGGACGCTGAACTCCAGCCACCGCAGCGACTCGTCGAGCGGCTTGAGCCGCCGGGCCTGGAGCACGTGCGGCAGCGCCGCGCGGGGCTCGCCCTGGTCCTGGAAGTGTTTTCCAAGCAGCCTGGAGGTCTCGATGTCGTCGGGGAACCGCGCCAGCAGCCGGTTGGCCGCCGCGACCATCGCCTTCTCGTCGCCCCATTCGTGGTGGACCTCGACGAGATGCCGGTAGGTTTCGAGGTGGTCGGGGGCCAGCTTGAGGCTCGCTTCCAGCGCGGCGACGGTCTCGCGCCTGGCGGCGGCGACCTCCGGATCCTCGCGCTCCGGCTTCGGGGCTCCGCCCTTGCCGATCCGCCTCGCCGCCCGGCGCCGTCGCGCCTCGTTATAGTCCTCGATATCCCGGACCTCGTCGCGGTGCATCTCGGCGATCTGGTTCCAGACCAGGGCCTGGGCCAGCGTCCGCTCGGCCGGCGAGAAGACCTCGATCGTCTCGAGATCCTCGAGGTATTCCTTCCAGTAGTCGACGGCTTCGACGTCCCCGTACAGGCCGTCCCAGGCGTGGGCCAGGAAGCGGTTCCAGTGCGGGTCGATCGGCAGGGGCTGCGCCGCGCGGGTGAACCGCGTGATCACCGCCTGCGCGTCGTCCTCGTCCATGTCGTGCGTGGCCTTGATGATCGAGCCCATCAGGACGAAGGTGAGGCGCTCGGCCAGCTTCGGGTCGACCCGGTACAGGGCCAGTCGGACCGAGCTCAGCAGCGGCATCGCCCGCTCCCAGTCCTGCGCGGCGATGAGGGTGCCGAGGTTCCGGAGCCGGTCGAGGATCGGTTCGCCGAAGGCCAGGCGCTCGGCCGAGGCAAGGCTCGCCTCGGAGAGTCCCCTGGCGTCGGCGGCGATCCGCCGCAACCGCCCGACGATCCGGGCCGGGGCCCGGTCGGGGTCGAGCCGGTCCCAGTTGGCGCGGCTCTCGGGCTCGTCGCCGCGCTCGAACGCCGCCAGCCCGCGGATGAACAGCTTCCACTCGGAGAGGGGCGAGCTCCGCGGCAGCCCGCGCAGGCCCTCCATCGCCGCGGCCTCGTCGCCGGCCTGGAGCTTCTCGAGCGCCTGGCGGACCAGCTTCGCCTCGGCCACCAGCGCGGCCGACGCCGACCCGGCCCGCTCGGGGTGCAGCACGATCTGATCCGCCACGGTGCGCGTGATCTGCTCCGACATCCCCGGGGCGCCCAGCTTGTCCTGCAAGCCCAGCGCGGCCTTCTCGAAGCCCAGGCTCGCCAGCAGGCGGATCAGCTCCTCGGGCTTATCCGTCCCGGTCACGCCGAATTCGATCAGATGCCCGGCGACCTCGACGGCCGACGACCGCATCCCCTGCTCCAGGAGCTGCCGCGCCCGCAGGAAATACGCCCGCTCCAATAGCCGGTGGTTCTCCGGCGTCGCCGCTTCCTTGTAGGCGAGCTTCGCCTGCTTCACGGCGTCCTTGTACCGCTCCTTCACGATGAGACGCTCGGCCTCGACGCGAAGGGAACTACCGCCCCCGGCACCCGAACTGGCGGGCTTGCTCTGAGCCTTCGATGCCATCGGAACTCGCCGGGTCGCGGGGTTGTCTGGTCGATGGAAAAGCCAGATGACAGTCCAGATTCCCATTTTATCCGACGCGGGAGGCGAAAGCAAAACGATCAGTCGAAGCGGCCGTCGCCCATGACACTTGATCCTGCCCAGGAGATCACGCGAATGATGCTCGGAATCGGCCAGGCGTGATTCGATGCGTGGCCTGGGTGAGGCCGGGCTATCGAGCCCGACGCTGGTCTCACCGACCGACCCTGTGGAGCGAGCAATGCGGGTGAGTCGGTTGGAACACCTCGGATTGACGGTCCCCTTGCTCTCGCACCAACTTCTGGCCACGTCAACACCATTCCTTCACCATGCGTGGAGACCGTGACTTCGAAGAAATTCATGAGATCGAAGATTTTTGTTTGCGTAGACCTGTCCTCATGGGCAAAATGATTCAACCCAGGAGACGACGACGCTCGCGTTTTTGAAGAGGTAACGCGCACACATTTTGGAAATCCCATGACGGTCGTCACGATTCCGTGACGCCGCCGGGGCGGAGGCCGGGCGCGGACGCCCGGAAAGTTCCCGGCGGGTAGTTCAGCCCGGTTCGGGCCGAGGATGGTCCGGGCCGGGTCTCGACCGCGACGTTCGCCTCGCCCCTCGCCCCTCGACGACGAAGACCCGCATTCGGACGCCTCACCCGGAGACTTCCGCCATGAGCCGCCGGACCGATCGTGCTGCGCTCCGCCTGCTTGCCGCCCTCCGCCGCCGCCAGAAGGCCCGGATCCTCCGGCCTCGCCTCGAGGGTCTGGAAGACCGCACGATGCTCGACTCGGGTGGCCTGCCGGCGGCCATCGTGATCGGCCGGACGCTGTCGACCCCGTCAACGGCCGCGACCGCCACGCCGTCGCCGTCGTACTACATGGGCGATGTGCAGGCCAGCAACAACCAGGTCGCGATCACGATCACGGTCTACAACGAGCAGGCCAATCCGGAGACCGGCGTGCTGGTGACGGACACCCTTTCTTCCGGTGTGACGCTGGCAAGCGCCTCGCAGCCGCCCGACCAGAGCGGCCAGAACCTGGCCTGGAGCCTGGGGACCATCCAGGGCTACGACCGCGCCAGCGTGACGATCACGGTCAAGGTGCCCAATGCCAGCACGTTGCAGCTCGACGCCGGGGCGCAGGCTTATGCCGTGCTCGACGCCGGCGCGGTGTCGGCCTCCACGCCCGCGGCGACGCTCCAGCCGGGGAGTGTCTCCGACCCCAGCCTTTTGGCCTCGACGGTGGATGCCGACACCAACGATCCGTTCATCCAGGAAGAGGCGGCTGCGCTGGGCTACAGCCCGACGCAAATCTTCGCCTACCTGCACACACAGGTCGGTTACAACTCGTATGCCGGCTCGGTCCGAGGCGCCCGCGGCACCCTCTGGTCGAACGCCGGCAACGCAGTGGACACGGCCAGCCTGGGCGTGGCGCTCATGCGCGCCTCGGGCATCCCGGCACAGTATGTTTCGGGCACGCTCTCGCGGAGCCAGGCGCAGACCCTGATCCTTTCGATGTTTCCGGCCAGCTACCAGACGGTCGGCCATGTCCCCGCCGGCACGCAAACCTCCGACCCGGCCAACGACCCGCAGCTCCTGTCGGAGACCGAGTCGCATGACTGGTTTCAGTTCGAGAGCGGCGGAGTGATGACCGACGCCGATCCGCTCATGCCGGGGGCGACGATCGGGCAGACGTTCACGACGTCGACTGGCACGTTTGCCACGGTGCCGCAGAGCCTGGAGGCCACGACCGAGGTGCAGGTGGTGGCGGAGATCTACAGCCAGGCGAGCGCGCTGTTTGGGCTGGGAGGGCAGAAGGATACGACAGTTCTCGATCAGACCTTCAACGACGTGCAGCTCGTCGGGCGGCCGTTGACGCTTGGCTTCAACGTGGCGAGCAATACCGAGAGCTTCATCCTCTCGGCGACGACCAACACGTACACGCCTTACATCGCCTGGGGCGACGACGCCTATAACTCGACGCACGATCAAATCATTTCTGGACAGAGCTTTCAGGAAGCTTTGACCAGTGTCCCGTTGGGGAGCTCGGTGTTGACGGGGGTGTTTCTGAACGTCACTGCCAGCGGCCCGCAGGGGGCGTCGCAAACGTACAGCCGGACCCTGTTCGACCGGATCGGCTACGCCGCGCGGCAGTGGCTGGTGAAGACGAGCGTCTCGGTCGCGCCGGGGTCTGCACCGGCGTTTTCGAGTGAAGATGCCTTCACCCTGGACATCTCGGCCGCCGCGCCCGACCCGCATCCCGCGGCCGAGCGACAGGCGGAGATGCAGGCCGATGCGGCGAAGCTGGCGAACGCATCGCAGCAGCCGGCGGATGTGGCCGCGGCCGGCCCGTCGCTCGCCCGCGGGTTCGACTTCGCCATGACGCGCGAGCTGGGGAATAACTTCCTCACACAGTCTCAACTGTACACAAAGGCCCTGGCGGCCGCGGCCGACTTGGCCGCCTATTACGCCCGGCCTCGAATTGTTCTGATCTCAACGCAGTTCATCAACGGTTCGGGCACAACGTCGTCGAACCTCACGACCGCGATCGATATCCTCAACGACTCGCTTCAGGTCGAGGCGCCGCCAGGCCAGGCGGCGCAGGCGACCTTCGCGTTCAATTTCGCCCGGGGCATTTTTGAGAACCTGGACGAGCGCGACTCCGTCGCGGCGCTTTCGCCGAACGGACAGTCGGCCCCGGTCGACAATACCTACGACGTCTTCACCGCCGCCGCGGCCCAGGGGATCGGCCTGATCACAATCACCAGCGGCAATCTTTCCCAGTTGCAGGGACTGAACATCCCGGCCGACGCCAAGGCGAGGATCGCCACTGACGTCGCGAACGGCTTCGGCGTCCTTGTCCCGGACCAGTCCGTTCTGTTGAATGGGTCGCCGACCATCGCATGGGCGGACGTCAACCTGTCGACGGGTGAATACATCGGCGTCGACGCGAACGGCGGTCATGAGGGGCTGATCGAGTTCGTCACCGATGTCGGCTTCCGCTTCAGGCTGACCGAGTACACGCTCGAGTATTTCTCCGGCGTGGCTGGTTTCGACGTTGGGGGGATCCTGGCCGTTAGCTATGAACTCAATGTCGCCGCTGGTGTCAGCCGACCCCTGGCAGAGTTAAAACTGGTGATAGCAGCGACCGAGGCAACAGAGGAGTACAAGAAAGCTATAGAACACTTCGCCTGGATCGCCTCAGGACTCAGTGTCGCGGAAGACGAGAAGGAGTTCGGCGAAGTTATAAAAGGCATAGTTGATGTATTGCTTGAAGACGTGCGTCGCCCGGCCGGAGATCCGCCGCTTCCGGGAACGCTTACCGATCCATTGCCTCTGACGACTTTCGCCGCCAACGTTGCCGTCGGATCCGTCGCCGCAGTCACGAGGTCTACGGCGGGTGAGGTTGGCGCCTCGGTCCGGAGTGCCGGCTTATCGGTCTCGGGTCAGATGGTCGCGATGTGGTCATCGGGTGGAACGAGTGATCTCCTTGCCGGCTCCCTCAATTCTGCCGGAGCGACGGTTACTGATGGCAGCGGCAAGGCATTCGGCTCTGGCGCCGTCGTCGTGTCCGCTTCAACTCCGGTAAACGCCGCGATCGCGGGAACCGATCAATATGCCCTGGGAGGCTCTGGAACGCTCTCCTTCTACGGCCCCTCCGAATCGACCCTCGGCGTCAGCAGCGACTGGCAGAACTACACGGCCACCGTCACCGGCGACGTCTCGATCACCCTCACCGTCCCGGCCGGTGCGTTGACGCTCAACGGACAGGCGCTCCCCGCGGGTACCTACACAATCACGACGAGCTCGGCCACGCTCTCGGGGAGCGGCACAACGTCATCACCGACCTTTTCGGGGCAGGCCGAGATCACCGCGACGAACGGCGCAGTCAACCTCGGCCCGGGAACCGGCACGCTCTCCGTCGGCGGCAAGCCGCTCGATCCGAGCGACGAGTCGACCCTCGACGGCTACAGCGGGATGATCACCGTCTCAGCCAACGGGGACGGGACGGATTCGGTCTCGCTCGGGGGGAACGCGGGGAATGTGCTCCAGGTGACCACCACCCAGGCCGCCCTCACCACCGACCAGAACACGCCGGTCACCATCGCGGCGAATGTCCTGACGAGTCTCGCCGATACGTACAACCTCACCGCGAATGCTCCGCCGGGCTGGGCAGTGACGATCGACAGCAAGGGCAACATCACCGCGACGCCGGCACCCGGCCTGCAAGGCGGCACGTATCCGATCCAGATCATCGCCCAGTCGCAGACCGATGCCAATCTCGAGGCCCAGACGACCGTCGAGGTCACGATCACACCGACGCAGCCGGGCCTCAACTTCACCGTAGCGGCCGATCCGCAGTTCACCGTCCCGTACAACGGGGCCCAGCTCCCGGCGGCGTTCCGGGCCTCGATGCAGAACGTCGGCCCGGCGGCGGATACCTATAACCTCACGTTTTCGAATGTCCCCAGCGGCTTCACGGTCGTGGACAGCGGCACCAGCGACACGGTCCCGGCCGGGCAGACCGGGATTCTCGGCATCTACCTGGTGCCGAACCCCGGCCAGGCGATTCCGCTGCCGGGGACGAAGCTCTCGTTCACCGTCACCGCAACCAGCAAGACCGATTCCTCGATCACCGGGAAGCAGACAGTGACGTTCACCGTCCCGAGTATCGATGCCGTCTCGTTGACGAGCACGCCTGTCTCGGTCAGCAGCACGCCGGGCACGCCCACGACAGCCACGATGATCCTCACGAACGTCGGCAACGTGCCCGCGAGCGCCGCGCTCAGCTTCAGCACTTCGAGCGGCCTGACTCTGGGCGGGCTGGGCACCACACCAATCCCGCTGGCCGTTGGCCAGACGGTCACCGAGACGGTCCAGCTCACTCCGGGCACCAACGTCCCACTCAATACGACGCTCCAGGCCACGGTCAACGTCGGTCCGGCCCCATCGCAAGACGTCGTGTCGGTCGTCAACGTGACGCCGAGCTCATCCTTCGCGCAAGCCGGGCAGACGGTCACCGTCTCCGCGGACGTGCTCGATGGCGTGGGCCAGGCGGAACAGGCCCAGGCGTCCTTTACAGTCCGGGACGGCTCGGGCAAGGTCGTCTTCACCTCGACCGCCGTGCCGCTGACTCTGGCCGTGCTGACCAACGTGGCGACGGTCAACCTCGGTAGCCTCGACACCAGCGCGCTGGCCCCAGGCCAGTACACCATCCAGGTGAGCATCGACGACAGCAACGGCAACGCCATCCCCGGCGCCACGGGCACCGCCAACCTGGTCATCGACGCGCCGGTGACGGCCAGCCTGGCGGTCAGCTCGGACGCGCTGAATCCTGAGACCAACACCGTCTCCAACACACTGACGGTCGGCGCTCAGACCCTCCTGGGCAGCGTGGCGACGGGCGGGGAGGCCACCAGCGTCGCCCTGGACGGCAGCCTCGCCTACGTGGCCACGACCCAGGATATCGAGGTCGTCAACATCAGCGACCCGACCAACCCGCAGCTCGTGGCCAGGTTCGGCAGCTCTGATGTCGTACAAGGCGGCCTCACGCTGGTGCAGCTCGACGGCAACAACCTGATCGTGACCTCCGAGCCGACTTCGAGCGCCCAGTCCTTGACTCTGCTCGTCTACTCATTGACGGACCCGACGAGCCCTCAGCTCCTCAGTAACACCGCGATTCCCTACACCTTCAGCAGCGGTCTCGCCGTCCAGGGGAACACGGCTTACATCACCCTCGACGGAATCCGCTACGACACCGGCAGCGGTAATATCATCGACCAGAACGGCGACGTCCTGGCGGTGGACCTGAGCAACCCGGCGGCGCCCCGATTGGAGGGACGGCTGTTTACGGATCGCGGCGCCCCCTATGGAGGCAACTCGAACCAGTTCGACGTGGTGCCGATCAATGGGCAGGTCACGTACGTGGCCGGCAGCACCTCGACCGGCTCCAGTACGCAAAGCGGTAGCGGGAGCGTGCTGGTCGTCAACACGGCCAACCCCGCCGGCCCGTCGGTCACCACGTCGTTGGACATCCCCGGGACCGTCCAGGCGCTGGCCATCGCGGTGAACGGCGACGAGGCTCTGGTCGTCGGCAGCACGGGGGGATGGCAGAGCCCGATCAGCGATCCGTCGCAGCTCGGCCTCACGGGCAACGTCACCCTCACCCTGCTGAACATCAGCAATCCCCTCGATCCGACGATTCTCGGTTCCACGGTCGTGACCCAGGACACCCTCCCCAATCTCGGCGAGAATGCGACACCCAAGCTGCAGGCGGTGTACCTGGGCAACGGCGACTTCGCCGTGAGCGACACGTTGGCCGGGGGCGCGCCGGTGCTTCTGGTGGTCAACGCCAGCAATCCAGCCAACCTGCTGACGAACACGGTCCCTGCTGCCGCGGACATCAACGGCATGGCGGTCGCCGGTGACCGGCTGCTTTCAACGAGCGGGACCGGCCTGGAGGTCTACCAGATCGGTGCGTTGACGACCCAGTCGGCGACCGCCGAGGTGACCGTGCCGACGAGCGGCGCCGCGGCGGTGGTGCCGGGCTCCTTCAGTGTGCAGCCATCACAGGTCATCCCCGGCAGCGGCACCGAAACCCTGGTGTGGGACCTGACGCTCGCCCCCGGCGCGGCTCCTCAGCAGATCACCTGGGAAACGGCCGTGAACGGCCTGGCGGCCGGCCAGGTCGTCGCCGTGGCGGCGGGCGTGAGTATCCAGCTTGGCAACGAGCGAATCACGATCCCCGCGTCGAACGTCGCCGGGGTCCCCGAGCTCCAGACGATCGAGATCCCGGTGGACGTCGCCGCCCCCGGCGTGCCGGCCATCGCCGGCGCCGCCACCGCCGCGGCGTCGATCGGCAACTCCGGGCTGTCCAACCAGCTCAATGACCTGAGCACGGCGCTCACCAGCCTGTTCCTGAATCCGACGAGCGCCGTTTATCTCAGCCAGGCTCAGGCGAGCCTCACCAGCCTGATCAGCCAGGTGACGGGCGCTCCGTACCTGTCGACCTATACGTCCGCCCTGGCGTCCGCACAGTCCGCTCTGGCCGCGGCCACCACCCCGGCCCAGATCGATGCGGCCATCGCCGCCCTGGGCGAGGCACTCGATTCGATGGCGACCACGCTCACCGACGAGGGCCTTTATGGGTTCACCCTGACCTTACCCAACCCGATCTCCCAGGCCCTCCCTGGCGGCCCCATGTCGTTCGAAATCGACCTCACCAACAACGGCACCGCGGCGGCAACCTACGACCTGAGCGTCTCCAGCCTGCCCCCGAACGTGACAGCCAGATTCAGCGCGACATCGGTCACGGTCCAGCCCGGGAAGACCCTCACCGGCACGAACGCCCCCACCCTGACCCTCACCGAGTCCGGCGACACGCTGGTTTCCTTCACGTTCACCGTGACCGCGACGGCCGAAGCCGCCCCCGCGATCACAATGAGCGCCGGCGGCCAGGTCGTACTCCGCAACGAGTCCTTCTTCGTCGCCAACGTGACTACCAACCCGCCCTACACCAATCCGGGCGGACAGGTGGATGTCTCCGCGCAGCTCCAGACGGTGGTCAACGAGCCAACGACGGTCGAGGTCTCCTACACCGTGAGCGACGCCGGCGGGAATGTCCTGTTCACCTCGAGCCCGGTGTCCGCCTCGCTCGGCGTAACGAGCGCGCTGACCACCGTGGACCTGGGGAACCTCGACACGACCGGCTTCGCGAACGGATCCGACACCATCACCGTGACCGTCGCCGATCAATCAGGTACGCCGATCCCCGGCGCCACGGGCCAGGGGACACTCGTCATCGGCCAGCCGGTAACGGCCGCGCTGACCACGACGCCGGCGGTCGTGCCGACCGGGACGTCCACCGTGACGAACACCCTCCAGGTCGATGGCCGGATGAGCTTTCCCAACCCGCTCACCCTCGTGGGCGCGGCCAGCACCGCGTCGCCGGGCACCTCGGTGGCGCTCTATCAGAATTATGCATACGAGAGCGGCACCGGCGGGATCGATATCTTCGACGTGTCCAATCCCAGCAATCCCACGCCGATCGGCACGATCAGCACGAAGGACATCGTCCAGGGCTCGCTGGCCTTCAACGTGGTCCGGGTCGTCGACAACACCCTCTATCTGGCGACGACGACGACCCTCAACGCCAATCAGTTCAACCTGCTGGTCTACTCGCTGGCCGATCCGGCGAACCCCCAGTTCGTCAGCAATACCGTGATCCCCTACCGATTTCTGACGGACCTCCTGGTCAACAGCACGGGCACCGCCGCCTTCGTCCCCACCGACGGATACGACTACATCCTCAATGGGACCATCATCGGCCAGTTCGGCACGTTCGTGTCACTTGATACGAGCGATCCCGCCAGCCCCGCATTGTCCGACGTCTTGTTCAACAATCGAGGCACCCCCGACGGCGGCAATACCAACCAACTCGGCGGCGTGCTGGTGAACGACCAGATCGCCTACGTCGCGAGCACGACCTCCACCGGCAACAACACGCAAACCGGCGAAGGACGGGTGTTGGTCGTCAACGTCGCGGACCCCGGCTCGATGTCGCTCCTCAGCTCGCTGGCCATCCCCGACACGAACCGCATCGTCGAGATCGGCGTCCAGGGCCACTACGCACTGGTCGTGGGCAGCACCGGCGGTTGGCTCGACCCGTTCGGAAGTATCTCCAACGCCGGCCTCACGGGACACGCGACGCTGACGCTCCTCGACATCACCAACCCACAGGATCCGCAGATCGTCGGATCCACCCTGGTCACCCAGGAGACGTTCGCGGCCGGCGAGTCAGGGCAGAAAGTGGACGCGGCCTCGCTCGGCAACGGCGACTTCCTGGTCAGCGACCTGCTGTCGAGCGGCAATCCGGTCGTACTGCTCGTCGATCCGACCGACCCGAACAACCTGGCGGTGAGCGCCATCTCGGTCCCCAGCGCGGTGCACGGGATCACGGTCTCGGGCGACCTGATGTACGCCACCACGGCCGCCGGCCTGTCCATCTATCAAGTCGGGCAGGTGATCAGCGATCCGGTGACGATCTCGGTCCAGGTGCCGACCGGATCGAGCGTGAGCGGCTCCTTCGATGACCCGCCGACCATCACGACTTCGGGGACCACCGACACGCTCGCGTGGACGCGCCGTTTCGCCTTCGGCAGCACCAGCTTCACGTTCACCTGGCAATCCACGGTGAGCAACATCCAGGCCGGCCAGACCCAGGACGTGACGCTGGGCACGACGGTCGATTTCACCAGCCAGGGCACGCCCGGCGAGGTGACCCTCCCGGCAACCAGCGTGACCGGCGTGTCGATCATCGCGATCTCCCCTACCTCCCAGTCGGCCCAGCCGGGCGCGATGGCGACCTACGACGTGCGGCTATTCAACCCAGGCACGACCGCGACCACTTATCACCCGTTCACATCGGGGCTGCCACAGGACTGGACGGTCAAGCTTCCCGGTGCCGTCCTGGTCCCCGCCAATGGATCGGTGGATGTGCCCCTGGAGATCACGAGCGCCGTGAGCTCTCCGCTCGGCACGACCTCGTTCAGCGTGATCCAGGGTTTTTTCGGAATCCATGGATCGGCATCGGCCAGTCTCACGCTGGCGGGCCCGCCGGTCCTGGTGCCCGACTCCCAGTCGCACGGGATCGTCGCCGCGCTCGCGCCCGCCCAGTCCACCGCGGGGCAGGGAACATCCGCGTCGTATGTCGTCCAGTTGACCAACACCGGCAGCGCTGACGATATGTTCTCGCTGGCCCTGACGGGCTTGCCTGCGGGCGTCGCGGCCGCGCTCGGCGAGTCCAGCATCGACGTGCCCCCGGGCGCGACCAACTTCCGCGACGTGCCTCTGGAGCTCTCGGTCAAGCCAGGCACGCCAACCGGAATTTACTCCTTCATGGTGACCGCCACGTCAACCACCTATTCGACCGTGGCCGGCACGACCAACGGTACTCTGATCGTCACGGCCGGCGGCGTGCAGGTCACTCTCACGCCCGGCTCGGGGGCGCCGGGCAGCCCGTTCGAGGCGACGGTGACGAACACGGGCACCGTCGCCGACACCTACAGCCTCGCGCTGGGCGGCCCGGCGGCACTGGTGTCCACGCTATCGACGGATCATGTCACTCTCGGCCCCGGAGCCTCGCAGGTCGTGTCGATCAACACCGGCGCGGTCGATTTCGCCGTACAGGGCAATCTACCGCTGATGGCCATGGCGACCTCGACCGCCAACCCGGCGATCCAGGGTGCGGCCTCGGCGGCGCTGAATATCCCGGCGACGACCGGCATGACGGCCAGCTTCAGCCCCCCGAGCCAGACGGTCACGACCCCCGGCGTCGTCACGTTCGTCCTGACGGTCCAGAACACGGGCAATACCGAGGACTCCTACAGCGCGACCATTACCTCCACGAGCGGACCCGTCACCGCCAATCTCGTCGGGCTCGACGGCTCGCCGACGCAGTCGATCGGCACCTTCATCCTGCCGGGGCTCTCGACCGGTGTCATCGAGCTCCAGGCGGATATCTCGGCCACCGGGACGGGGGCCATCATCGTCCTGGTGAAGTCGCTCGACAATCCCGGGTCGGCCTCGCCCATGGCGGTGGCGATCCTCAGTCCGGCGATCCCTGGCAATCCGGGGAAGGGCTCCGGTTCAGGTTCGGATTCGGGTTCGGGTTCTGGGTCTGGGGGAACGCCGAACGGCCGCAACAGTCCGACTCCGACGCCCAGCCCGACCTCGTCGCCCGGTCCGCGGATCAAGGAAGTGAAGCGCTACGGCTATCACCAGACGCCGACGACCGTCGTCCTGACCTTCACCCAGGCCCTCGACCCGTCCGCCGCCGAGGATGTGCACAACTACCGGATCGTCGGGCCGGGCGGACAGCACATTCGCGTCCGCCGGGCGGTGTACGACCCCGCCCGTCTGACCGTCACCCTGCACCCGGCCGAGCGGCTCAGTATCCACCACCCCTACAAGCTGACGGTGGTCGGCGCCGGCTCCGTCGGCGTCGCCAACGCCCAGCATGTGGCCCTCGACAGCTCGGCGGCCGGGAATCCCGGCACTGATGACAGGATCACGCTGACGTGGCGGCAACTGGTCCTCGGCCACGTTTCGCGCGAATTCCTGAACCGCTATCACATCGGGACGAAGGAATCGCGTCGCGTCGACCATTCGAAAACGCGGCCCTCCACGAGCGTCAGCCAGCCCGAAATCGTTCATCCCACCGGGCTTTTCGCGCGATCGATGGCCTTCCCACTGGGTCGGTCCGTCAGGTCCCGAGGCGCGATCGCGACCTCGTACCACTCGACCCGATGATCGGCCGAGCTGCCCCGGCGGGCGGCGAATCCGGCCACTGGACGATCGACGGCGGTGTCGGGTAACCTGGAAAGCATTCGTCGAAGAGTGTCCCGAGGTCCAGGGCACCGATACGGCGGACCGGGGCGGCCGGTGTCCGACCGTCCCCGGCCGGGGAAGGCCCCGCCGAGGGTCGCCGCCTCGATCCGACGAATCGGGACGGCCCGGGCGCCCGACCCCGTGCGACGGTCCGCCGTTTCCGCCGTCCTGACCGGACCGCGACTCGCTCGTTTTCGGACGCCGAATCCCTCCCGCAACGGTGCGGGTCCGGCCGCGTACCAGAGATCCCCATCGCAGGGTGCTTCCATGTGGCCCTTCTCCGCGTCGGCCGCCCGTCGCCGCCGCGTCCGATCCGCCCCGACCGATTCACGCCGTCGCCGCCCGGCGCGCCGTGCTCGCGCCCTCGAGCCGCTGGAAACACGCTCGCTGCTCTCCGGCGGCGCGGCGCCTCCGGCACTGGCTCCCGGTCTGGCCCCCATCGTCCCGGCTCCGCCGCAGTATTACCCCCAGCCGCGGGCCGTTTCCGACCCCGGCGCGCTCGTCTCGACGGACCCCATCTGGCAGACGGCCCGGGCCTACCAGTTCGGCCCCGACCCGCAGCAGCAGCTCTGGGTCATGCTGCCGGCCGACCCCACCGGCCAGGTTGACCTGATCGTCCACTCGGGCGGCTTCCACAAGGGCCAGGTCACCTCCGGCGAGATCAATCCCTACGCCCATGTCGACCTGGCCCAGGGCATCGCCGTCGTGTCGGTCGGATACCGATTGCTCGGCAATGCGACGTGGCCGGCGCCCGTGGATGACGTCGCGGTCGGGATCGACGAGAGCCTCCCGATCGTCCAGAGCCTGATCGGCCGGCCCGTCACCGATATCACCGAGACCGGACTCTCCGCCGGCGGCACCGCGCTGGCGCTGATCAACTACTCGCCGTCCTATCCGGCGACGACCGTCCAGCCCAACCGGATCATCACCGTCAGCGCGCCGCTCGAGCGGAACGCCACGACCCAGCACCGCGCGATCGACGGATTCCGCTATTCCAGCGAGCTGACCTGGCCGAAGCCGCCTCGCTCGCACGTGCCCATCACGCTCATGGGGACGCCCGACGACCCCATCGCGCAGCAGAACGCCCGGGTGTCGACGATCGGCGAGTTCTCGGACTACCTGCGGCGTTACGGCGTCCGGGTCGCGACGTTCTTCGATCACCACAACCCCGGCGAGCACGGCAGCGTCTCCCCCGACATGCCGATCTATCCCGACGTCGCCGCCGCTTACAGGCGGGCGCTCACGTTCGGCTGAGAGCTTGTGAAGGCATCACATCCTCCAGGCGTGCCCCCGACCCGCGATCGGATCGACTTCCTCATCCACGAGCCCGCTGATGCCTTCCGGTCGGCCCGGGAACCAGGCCCCGTCAGCGGGTCCCAGTCTCAGTAATGCGTCCACGACAGCCAGGCGATGCCGACCAGCGTGGTCAGCAGGGTGAGCGGCACGCCGACCTTGAGGAACTCGCCGAAGGTCAGCTCGATCCGCGAGCGGCGGGCGCTCTCGACGACGATCAGGTTGGCGACCGAGCCCAGCATCGTCAGGTTGCCGGCCAGCGTGCTCGACATCGCCAGCGCCAGCCAGGCCGTCTCCTTCTGGGGGATCACCTCCATCAGGGGGCGGAACAATAGCACGGCGGGTACGTTCGAGACCAGGTTCGACAGCAGCACCGACAGCCCGCTGACCAGCACAACCGGCGAGTTGCGGACCGCCGTCCAGCTCTCGAGGTTCCACGAATGCACGACGTGCACCTCGAACGCCCGGACAACGATGAACAGCCCGGCGAACATCACCAGCAACGGCCAGTCGATCTGGTGGTAGACCTTCTCGGGCCGGACGCGGTCGAGCAGGAGGATCGCCGCCGCGGCCAGCGCCACGATCGCGATCGGCTGGCCGGCGAAGAACAGCGCGATCATCGCCGCCGTGACGCACAGGCACTTCACCAGGAGCCCGCGGTGGATGTGCGGGTCGTCGGCCTCGTCGGCCGAGGAGTCGTCCGTCGCGTTGGCCGCGGCGGCGTTCGCGGCGGCGTTCAGCGACCGGGAATACAGGAGCGAGAGCACGACGAAGTTGATCACCAGGCCGAGCGCGGCCACGGGCGCCAGCCTCGCGGCGAACCGGATATATGTGATGTGCGACAATGTGCCGATGATGATGTTCTGCGGGTTGCCCGTGATCGTCGCCACCGACCCGATGTTCGACCCCGTGGCCAGGCCGATCAGGTAGGGGACCACGGGCAGCCGCCGGCGCCGGCAGAGGTCGAGCACCAGCGGCGTCATGGCGACGCAGACCACGTCGTTGACCAGGAACGCCGAGAGCACGCCGGCCAGGGCGATCGTCAGGGCCAACAGCCCGCGCGGGCCCAGCCGACGCGACGCGATCCAGTGCGTCACCAGCTCGAAGAAGCCCGAGAGCCGCACGTAGGCCACCACGATCATCATGCCGAACAGCAGGAAGATGGTCGCCTCGTCCACCGAGCGGGCCGCGGCACCCAGGTCGAGCACCCGCATCGCCAGCAGCGCCGAGGCGCCCACCAGGGCGATGCCGGCGCGGTCGATCCGCAGGGTCGGCACCTTGCCGATCGCCAGGAACAGGTATGTCAGGCCGAAGATCGCCGCCGTGATCCAGGCCATCCGGTCGGGCGCGGCGGTCGCGAATGTTGGGTCGGTCATCATGTCGATTCGAGAAGAAGGTTGTTCGTTCGTTCGTGGATCAGGCGGCCGCTTCGTACGGGAGCGCGCGGGTGTCGTTTTCACCCCTCACGCGCCGGGAGATTCGCCGGGGGCCAGCGTGGCCGCCGCCAGCTCGGGGAGCCGGGCGGCGGCGCGGCCGTCCGGCTCGTCCTTGCCGCTGCCGCGGGCGAGCGACTCGGGGACGGCGAAGAGGACCAGCAGCGTGGCGGCGGCGCCGACGCCCGCCAGGACGCCGAACAGCCCGCGGTAGCCGAGGGTCTCGACCCACAAGGCCGAGAGATACGGCCCCAGCGCCGAGCCGAAGACCAGCGACGTGCCGACGATCGCCTGGGCCTCGCCGGCGCGCCGGGCCCCGCCCAGCCGGTCGGTCACCCAGGCCGCGGCGAGCACCGCGAACAGCCCGTTGGCCAGGCCGTCGAGCGCCTGGTTGGCCACGACTTCCCCGGCATTCCTCGCCACGGCGGCGATCCCCAGCCGCGCCGCCATCACGGCCCACGCGACGATCAGCAGCGGCCGGCGGCCCCAGCGATCCGCCAGTGTACCCGCCGGGCGGACGACCAGCATCCAGGCGGCCATGCTCACCACGAACGCAATCGCCACTTGCTGGGCCGACGCGTGCAGGTCGCCGCTCAGGAATAGCCCGAGGTACACCCCCCCCGGCGCGTTGGCCGCGTGGAACAAAACCATCGCCGCGATGAACGCCCAGAGCGCCGGGTCACGCCAGTAATCCCGGCCCGCCTTTGCGGCCGGGTCGGTGCGGACCGCGCCGGGCCCGTCGACCTCGTCGGCCATCGGATCATCCGCGTGCGCGGCGTGCGGCTTCGATTCGCGGATGAATAGCGCCGAGACGAACGCCAGCGACTGCACGACCGCCAGCGGCGCGAGAATCGAGCCGACGCCCCACTTCCCGGCCATCCAGCCGCCCAGGAGCAGGATCGAGACGATCCCGATCGGCTTCCAGAACCGCAGGGCCCCGAGCGAGCGGCCGACCTGCCCCGGCCCGGCCAGCGCCACGGCCTCGGCGCCCGACTGGCTCTCGGCGATGGCGCGGCAGATGCCGTTCTCGGCGAACAGGACCACGGCGATCCCCAGCCAGACGCCCCCCGGCGCCCTCGGCAGGGCCCAGGTCGACACCGCCAGCACGCCCAGCGAGACGAGCAAAAAAGGTCGGTGCCGGCCGATCCGGTCGGACCAGAGGCCGACCACGAACTGCGCCAGCGCGCTGAGCGCCGCCAGCGTCGAGATGATCCCGATCTCGCGGTCGGACAGCCCGCGCTCTTTCAGGTACAGCGGCAGATAGGGGAGCGTGAAGCCGATCCCCGCCATGCCGAAGAAATAGGCCCCATAGAGTCCGATACGATTGCGCCAGTCCATGATGAATTACCAGGTCGTGTGTGATGAAAAGGTCGGAAGTTCGCGGCTGCTGGCCGTCGGCGGGCGACAGCCGGACGAGGATCGCGGGGCGGGGCGGGACGGATGGATTTGGTCCGATCCGATCCGGTCCCGTCCGGTCCATTGCGGTCCCATCCGTCTGAGATCGAGCCCGGGAGGGCGGAGGGTGGCGGCGCGGGGCGGCGTCCGTGCCTCGCTCGCGGTGTGGCGGACCGCGCCGCGCCCTCCCGGTCTTGATGCCGCGCGGGCTCAGGGCTCGGGCGGCGGGGGCAGGATCCGACCGTCGCGGTCGGCCTGGGTTCCTTCACGCCCGGGGCGGGCCGGGGACGTTTCGCGGACGTCGGCGGCGTGGCCGAGGTGCTCGGCGACGTGCGTCATGGCCTCGGCGGCGCGGGAGAGCTCGGCGGAGCGCTCCATCCGGCCGGCCTCGTAGTCGCGCCGGGCGGCGCGATACAGGTCGCGGGCGGCGTCGCGGTAATACGCGGCCTTCGGGCCGGCGTCGCTACCGTCGTCCCCGTCGCGGATCCGCTCGTAGGCCTTGGTCAGGTCCTTGCGCACCTCGCCGTCGCGTCCGCGGCGGCGAAGCTGCGGCGGGGCCGGGAGGTCGTCGTCTGCCCGGTCGAACAGCGAGGCATTCCGCGTGTGCTCGACCGCCCGCGCCAGGTCGTGCGCGATCGCCCCGTACTCGTGCGCGAGCTGCGCGTTGTCTTCCTTCAGGGCCTTCAGCCCGTTGCGGTAGTACTCGACCGCGCGGTCGGTCCACTCCCGCAGCCGCGGGTCCGACCGACCGGCCGACTGCCCCTCGGCACGCAGCCGGTGCAGCAGGTTGTACGCCCGGTTGAGGTCGCCCTCGGGACCCTCGTCCCCCTTCTTGCGGGGCTCCTCCTTCTTCTTCCCGGGCTCGCCCCTCTTGCCGCGGAACTCCTTCTTCTTCCCCGGCGGCGGCTCCTGGGTCTCGCGCGACGATGCGGGCATCATCCCCATCAGGGTCAGGCATAACAGGCCCGACGCGGTCGCGCCCAGCAATCTGAGCAGCATGGAACGCTCTCCTTTCTCGCTTCCCGGCGGCTCGCGGCGAGGTCGACCCCGGCCGGCCCTGCCCTGCACTGGCACTGGCACTGGCCTCGATCGACTGCCGAGGCGATCCGCCCCGATCGGCCCGGATCGATTCGATCGATCGATCTCGCGACGGCCTTGGCCGGCTCATCTCGCACCCGGCGTGCCACCGTCGATAACACCCGCCGTTCCCGGGAGTTCCGGCGGTTCCCCCGCGCCGGCTGGGCGGAAACCCCCCGCCTTTCGGGGGGATCCGCGCCCGCGGCTGGACGCGGCGCCTCATGACCCCCGTACAATGAACCGGAACGAAGAATCTCGTCGCGAAGGGAGCTCACCGGCCATGACTCGAATCCTGCATCCCGCGGGCGTCGCCCTCCTGGCACTCCTGGCGTGGCTTGTCCCCACCGAATCTCCGGCCCAGGCGACGGCCGACGAGCCGTGGCTCGGCCCGTATCACGGCCCCTCCCGCGCCGGGGTTGATGCCTCGACGCTCGACGGCAAGGTCCTGTGCGGCTATCAAGGGTGGTTCAACACGCCCGGCGACGGCAGCGGGTTCGGATTCGTCCACTGGGGCAACGGCCTGGAGCGACCCGACGGCGGCCGGTTCACCGTCGATCTCTGGCCGGACGTCTCCGAGTACGACCCGGCCGACCTGGCCGAGGTCCCCGGCTTGAAGATGCCCGACGGATCGCCGGCCCGGCTCTACAGCGCCTTCCGCAAGGGGCCGGTCCTCGCGCACTTCCGCTGGATGCGCGAGTACGGCATCGACGGCGTGTTCCTCAGCCGGTTCGTCGGCGAGACCCGCGACCCGCGGCGGTTCCGGCATGTGAACACCGTGCTCGCCAACGTCCGCGAGGGCTGCCACCGCGAGGGCCGCGTCTGGGCCATGATGCTCGATCTCTCGATGGGCCGAGGCGCGTCGACCGAACTCGTCAAGAACGACTGGAAGTTCCTCTGCGACCGGGTGAAGGTCCGCGAGGACGCGCGTTACCTGCACCACCAGGGGAAGCCGGTGGTCCTGCTGTGGGGCCTGGGCTTCCGCGACCGGCCCTGGACGCCCGAGCAGGGTGCCGAGCTTGTGAAGTTCTTCCGCGAGGATTCGAAATACGGCGGCGTCTACCTGATCGGCGGGGTGGACCCGTTCTGGCGGACGCTGAAGGGCGAGTCGCGCCGCGACCCGGAGTGGACCGCCGTGTATCAGTCGTTCGACGCCATCAGCCCCTGGGACGCGGGCCGCTATCATGACAATGCGTCGATGGACCGGATTCGCAAGGCGGTGTGGGAGCCCGATCTCGCGGAGCTGAAGCGCTCGGGCAAGGGCTACATGCCGACGGCGTTCCCCGGCTTCTCGTGGGACAACCTTCGCCGCGCCCGGCCCGGCTCGACCCAGATCCCCCGGCGCAAGGGAGAGTTCTACTGGCGCCAGTTCGCGATCTTCCGCGAGCTGGGGATCCGCACCGTGTTCGTCGGCATGTTCGACGAGGTCGACGAGGGGACGGCGATTTACAAGGTGACAAATACGACGCCCGTCGGCCGGCACTTCGCGAATTACGAGGGCTTGCCCGCGGACTGGTACCTGCGGCTCACCGGTGCCGCCACGCGGATGATCCGCGGCGAGCTGCCGGTGTCGCCGAAGCCGCCCGAGCCGCTGCCGGGGCCGTAAGAAACCATACCGAGAATCGCTGAATCGATCATGTGGTGTTGCGCGTTGTGTCGAGTGCCGTAAGCCGGTGCAGGCGGCGAACTCCAGGCGAACCGGCGACGTGAGTCGCCGGGTGCTCTCGCTTCAGGCAAGACCCGGCGACTGACGTCGCCGGTTGGCGAATACGAAGTACCCGGCGACTGACGTCGCCGGTATCTCGGATAGTTCCAAGGCGACGATCGAGGGATTGGAATCCACCGCGATCGGATCACGCCTGCGGCGTGAACACGATCACCTCGACGCGTCGCGACGGCTGGTCGCTCGGCGGCGGGTCCAGCGAACGCGGGGCGTGGCTGCCGAAGCCGACCGAGGCGACCTTCCGCCGCTTGAACCACCCCGCCGACTGGATCGAGTGATTGTCGACCAGGTAGTTGCGCACCGAGTCGGCCTGCTCCTGGGTGAGGATCTCGGCGAGGTCCTCGTCGCGGCCCCCATCGGTGAACGCGGCGATCACGACCTGCGAGCTCGGCCGGGCGACTCGCTTGCACCACCCGGCGATCTCGTCCAGCCGCCCCCGGCCGATCGGTGAGAGCACCGAGGTCCCCGGCTGGAACAGCTCGTCGGCGGCCAGCGACCGGCCATTGCGGCGCGAGCCGGGCTGGAACAGCACGCGCTCGCGGTCGAGGTACGCGCGACGGTCGAAATACCGCGAGATCGGCCAGGTCTGCTTGAGCGCCGTGAGGTTCTCCTCGAGCGCCGCGAGCGAACGCTCGCCTCGGCGCGAGAGCTCGAGCAGCCCCCGATAGACCGCATCATCATTCACCAGCTTGCCCAGGCTCCCCTCGCCGCGGCGGATGGTCCCGGCGATCGCGTTGATCTCGCCGAGCCCGCGCTCGGCCGACGAGGCCAGGGCGTCGAGCCGCCCGAGGGAGGCCGACGCGCGCTCGAGCACGTCGGCCAGCTCGACCGGCCGCGCCGAGGCGATCCGGCCCATGTCGGCGACGGCCGGCGCGTCCGGCCGGCCCGCGGTCAGCTCGACGACCTTCGAGCCGACCAGGCCCTCCGAGATGATCCGCGCGATGGTATCCTCGCGCACCAGCGGACGGAGTCGTTCGTCGATCCGGAGCACCAGGCCGACCGGCCGGCCGGGCTCCGACGGCGGCACGATCTGCTCGACCACGCCCGCGTCGATCCCCTGGAACCGCACCCGGTGCCCGGCCTCCAGCCCGCCGATCGAGGAGAACTCGGCGCGCACCCGGAACGCCGGCTGCACCCGCCAGTGTCGCCCCGCCACCCGGTGAATCCCGAGCCCGGCCAGGGCCACCACAGCCAGCACGAAGCCCAGGCTGACCATCGCACGCCAGGGACTGACGCGGTTGCGACTCATCGCGATCTCTCCTGGTGCATTGTCCGTCGTCCGTCGCGTATCTTCCTGTAATGAGAGTCTGTCCCGGCAGGGCTCTGAGCCCCCGTTAGGGGGCGATCGGACGTAGCTGGGGGGCGTTAGCCCCCCGGGGTTGGAATGCCGCGTCACACATCAAATCGTCGCGATGGACCCTCCCGGCCGCGACCCCGCCACGCGGGGTCGCGGCCGGGAGGGTGACC
>DAIDHB010000145.1 GCA_027452145.1 Planctomycetales bacterium | reverse complement strand
GGGCCACGTCGACCTGCTGTTCCTGGGCGACTCGATCACCCAGGGCTGGCACGACAACGACGTCTGGAAGCGGTTCTATGGCCCGCGCCACGCCGCCAACTTCGGCATCGGCGGCGACCGCACCCAGCATGTCCTCTGGCGCATCCAGAACGGCGAGCTGGACGGCATCGACCCGAGGGTCGTCGTCCTGATGATCGGCACCAATAACGCCGACAACGCCTCCGCCGAGGACATTGCGAAGGGCGTCACGGCGATCGTCGAGGAGGTGCGCAATCGCCTGCCGAAGACGCGCGTCCTGCTCCTGGCCGTCTTCCCCCGCCGCGACAAACCGCAGGCCATCCAGGAGAAGCTCGACCGGGTCAACGCGATGATCGCGCGTCTCGACGACGGCTCGCACGTCAGGTTCCTCGACATCGGCAAGGCGTTCCTCGAGGCCGATGGCTCGATCTCGCGCGAGGTGATGCCCGACCTGCTGCACCTGAGCCGGAAGGGCTACCGCCGCTGGGCCGACACGATGGAGCCGACGCTCTGGTCGATGCTGGACGAGCCGCGGTGACCGGAGATGCGAACGGCGGTCTCGTCGCGACTTCCTCGCACCCGCCGCGCTCAGGGGGGCCCGAAGAGGTCGGACAGCGTCACATTCGGCATCCGCTCGAACATCTCGGCCTCGTCGCGGAAGGGATGCGACGGTCCCTTGCGGGCGGGGCGCTGGACCAGCGGCAGGCCCGCCGCGGCGATCTCCAGATCCTCGAAGGTCGTGATCTTGATGTTGAGCCGCGAGCCCTCGACGACCGCACATGAGTGGCCGATCGCTTCGACGAGCTGGCAGTCGTCGGTGATTCGCGCTCCGGCCCCGCGGTCGCGTTCGGCATAGGCGCGCTCGATCAGGTCGCGGCGGAAAACCTGCGGAGTCTGCGCCAGATACAGCCCCGCGCGGGGGACAGTCTCGACCGTCCGGTGGTCTTCTCCCACGCGCTTGATGGTCTCGGCGATCGGGATCGCCGGCAGCGCGGCGCCGTGCTCGCGGGCCGCGGCGAACACGGCGTCGACGATCGCCGAGGACAGACAGGGCCGCGCCGCGTCGTGGATCGCGACGAACTCGCACCGGGGATCGACGAGTTCGAGTGCCCGGGCCACCGTATCATGCCGCTCGGCGCCGCCGTCGATGACCTGGATGTCCATGAGCATCGCGCTGCCGCGAAAGCGCTGTTCGAACAGCTCACGGTCCTCGGGCGCGATCGCCAGGATCCGCTGCCCGACATCGTCGCGATTCACGAACGGCTCGACCGCGCGCAGCCAGACCGCCCGCCCGTCGAGGTCCGCGTAGATCTTCTTCTGCCGCGGGTCGCCGAACCGCGACGACTTACCCGCCGCCGGGAAGATCACGGCGAATGGCCCCATCGGGTTTGCTCCTCCGACGCTCGACGACGGCACTGGACGAGATCACCGACTCCGCCACGATTGTGGTCGGCGTCGGACGGGGTGTCAACGAAGTCGTCTGGCCCCGCAATCCTCTTGCCTCTGCCCGTCGGCCGGGTCATGCTGAACCCCTCAAGCCGGGATTGATCTCGGATGCAATCAGAGGGAGGGATCACGACGATGGAGTGCCTCGGACCCCAGTGCGCGTCGATGCTGCTGGAATGGCTCAGGGCCCGGGCCGAGGGATCGACCGGCGGGGCGACGGCGTCGAATGCCGCCGCACCGGCCGGTCCCATGGGCTCGGGCGCGACCGTGCAGCCTCTCCTGTGGAAGTCGGCTCCGTACAGCGAGGACGCGCCGGCGATCACGTCCTTGCCCGAGCTTGCCGGTTCAATCGAGCATCTCCAGTACGCCGTCTTCCGGCGATATCAGAACCAGCTCACTCGAGCCGAGCGGGCTCGGCTGGACAACTCAATCGACAACGCCCTGTTCAAGATCGACCGCTATCTGCTACGCCTGGATCCGCAGGAATCGGCCATCCACGAGGCCGAGGTGCGCGAGCTGAAGGAACAGATTCGCGACGGACGCGAAAAGATCGAGCGCCAGTATCGCCAGGCCCGCCGCGCCGACCTGAAGCTCGCCCAGCTCGCCACGCTGACGCCCGAATCGTTCGAGGAGTTCGTCGCCGAGGTCTTCGAGGCCCTCGGCTACGAGGTCGAGCAGGTTGGTGGCTCTGGCGACGAGGGGGCCGACCTGCGCCTCCGCCGGGGGGACGGGATGCTCGCGGTCGTCCAGTGCAAGTACCACAAGCGCGGGGTGGTCGGGTCGCCGGTGCTCCAGAAGTTCCTGGGCACCATCCATCACACCCTCAGCCACAAGGGATACTTCGTTACGACCAGCACCTTCTCGCTCGCCGCCGAGAAGTTCGCCGCCGAGCATCCCATCGAGCTGGTCGACGGCCCGCGGCTCGTCGAACTGGTCAACCAGGCCCTCGGCCCGAAGGGACGACGCGAGACCGAGCCAGTCTGGTTCTGAGCGCGCCGGTTTTTCGCCACACGACGATTTCGTCCAACACTCGGCGCGTTCGCGTCCGTATGATGCTGAGGGGCGGCGCCGCATTTGCGTGCTGATCCGGTGTCGGCACCGTCCTAGTCCGACCTTGTCGGGCGATAGCAACATGTGATTCATTTTCAAATCCGGAAATCCTGGCCAGCGGCTTGACTGAGAGACTCGGCGCCGGTTAGCCTCTCGGTCGCGGCACGGAAAGGATCCGTTGTCCTGTTCCCAACCCTGGCCACGGAGGGTTCCCCATGTCGACTTGCACGAAGGAAAGTCCGCCGCGGGCGCTGCAACTCCCCGACGCGTTCGAGGACCTGACCGGGGTCATCTCGGCGGACCTCAAGGTGATCGTCTCGGCGCTCAGCCAGCGGGCCGCCGAGCGGCTGCGGCTCTCGCCCCGCCAGCGGGTGCAGCTCCAGCGGGCTCTCTGGAACCGGCTGGCAGACGCCGTCACCGACACCCTCGAACCGTTCAACGTCGAGCGGCATTGAACCGCGTGGCAATGTCGCTCGAACGGGCGAGGCTGACCAATGCTTGAGCAGGCCGCCGCGGCGAGAAGACCATGGCCCATTTGATCCTGGGCGTGACCGGCAGCGTCGCCGCCGTCAAGACGCCCGAGCTGTTCGCCGCACTCCGCGGCGCCGGCCATGACGTTCGGGTCGTGGCCACCGAGCCGGCCCTCTATTTCTTTGACCCCGCCGCGATCGATGAGCTCGCTCGCGGTGACGGCAGAAATGGTCCCCCGACGGCCGGCCCCGTTGTCCTCCGCGACTGCGACGAATGGCCCGCGCCCGGCTATCGCCGGGACGATCCCGTCCGGCATATTGAGCTGCGTAAGTGGGCCGATGCGCTCGTCGTCGCACCGCTGGATGCCAATTCCCTCGCCAAGCTCGCGATGGGGATCTCCGACAACTTCCTGACCTGTGTCTTCCGCGCGTGGGACTTCACCCGGCCCGTGTTCCTCGCCCCCGCGATGAACACCTTGATGTGGGAGAGCCCCGTCACGCGCCGGCACCTCGGCCTGTTGCTCGAGGACCGCGCGGGAGCCGAGGTCCCGCGGGGCTGGTCGCTCGACGAGGCCGCTGCCGTCTTCGCCCGGCTGGCGCCGCGGATCATCCTGATCCCGCCCCAGGCCAAAACCCTGGCGTGTGGCGACGTCGGCATCGGTGCGATGGCCGATGTCCCCCGTATCGCGGAGATCGTCCGCGACTGGTCACTCGAAGCTAATCTCGTCGAGAAACCGTGACCGTCCCACCGATGGTGGACCGATCATCCCAACGAAGGCCGGCCGGCCGCGAGCACTCGCTCCAGGACGTACAGCATCAGCGCCCCTCGCAGGCTCCAGGCGACTGTCCGGATCCAGTTCGTCCGCACAAGCCGGCGGTGGACCACCGGATCGAAGCACCGCCCGAGCGAGTCGTGGCACGGGACCTGGAGCATGGCCGTGGACACCCAGATGCCTGCGACCAGCCCGATTCCGACCCGACACGCCAGTCCCAGCTCGGCGATCGGCGGTCGCCAGGCCAGCAGTCCGGCGGTGATCAGCTCCACCAGCATCGGCAAACCGACGACCCGGCCCGTCGCCCGGACATGGGCCGCCTCATAGACGACGAACCGCTCCTCGCCCAGCAGGTCGAACTGCGGATAGTGCACGACCTGCACGAACCAGATCAGCCCGACCATCACGAATGTCGCGGCCACGTTCGCCAGCAGGATGACGTGCGCCAGGTCATCGCTCACCGATTCAGACTCCAGATCGCGGCGTTCAGCGTCGAGGCAAACGTTACCCAGGCCAGGTAGGGAACCAGAAGCACCGTCGCGGCGGTCGAGACTCGCCGGAATGCCAGGATCGTCGCCATGATGGCCGCCCAGAGCAGGAGGATTTCGACCAACGCCAGTCCCGGGCTGCGTAGGTTGAAGAAGAGCGGCGACCAAATGGCGTTAAGGAGCAACTGGAGGCCGAACAATCCCAACGGCAATGCAACCGACGCCCGATCCCGCCGTCGCCAGATGATCCAGGCCGCGACCGCCATGCTGAAGTAGAGCGCCGTCCAGACCGGCCCGAAAACCCAGTTGGGCGGGTTCCACGACGGCTTGCGCAGCGTGGGATACCAGCTCGCAAGGCCTTCCCGCGACCACAAGGCGCCCAGGCCGCCGGCACACAGGCAGGCCGCCAGGAACACCGCCAGCATCAGCCAGTCGCGCCCGGCGCCGATGCGTCCGCCACGCCCAGAGCCATCCGGGACCGCGACTGATCCCACCGTCGCCCCGGCTCCGTCACTCGTCATTGGACAAGCTCCCTTTCGAGCTGGAGGACCGCGCGCTCCTTGGCCTTCGCCTCGACGTCCACGGTGAGCCGCAGCCCGAGCCACTCGTCGGGAAAGTCCGGCCGGCGGACGTAATCCGCATGCCGCCACGGCTGGTTCGAGCTCCAGCCCTCCTTCGGGCTCGAGACATGGAACAGTGGCTCGCGGTTCCACGTCGCCAGCGCCAGCCGAGTAGCCTCGGCGACCGACAACCCGTCCGGAAGGCAGCGATGATGGTGCACGTCATAGGTCAGCGGCAGCCCCGAAGATCGGCACAGCGGGAGAAGGTCGCAGACGTGAAACACCTTGTCGTCGTTCTCGATGGTCAGCCGCGTCCTCGCTCGCGCTGAGAGCCGGTCGAGCGTCCGCACGACCCGTTCCAGCGCCGCCGGCTTATCCCCGTACGACCCGCCGCCGTGGATCGTGATCGCGTCGGCACCCAGCGCCTCGGCAAGTTCGGCGTGCTGCTCCAGGTCCCGAAGCGCCGCCGCCGTAACCTCCTCCCGAGGGCTCCCCAGCAGGACGAATTGATCTGGGTGAAAGCTCAGCCGGATCGACTGCTCGCGTGCCAGGTTTGCCGCCTCGGCCACGAGGTCGAGCGTCTCTGGCCGCAGGTCGCCGAGGTTGTACAAGAAGTCGAGGTGCGTCGACAGCGGCAAAAGGCCGCTCATCACGCGGAATGCCCGGATTCCTAGCCTCCCGCACGCTCGGATCGCCGCCAGAAGCGCCGTGAAGTTCTCATGGGCGAGGTCGAGCAACCTGGTTCGCCGCGCGTCGTTGCTCAACTTGCCCAGCACCCGCGCGGTCGCGGTCCGGAACTGGATGTCCGGCTCGTCGACGAAGAGGCAGCAGAGACCCAGCCTCGGCCGGTCGGAAGGCTTTTCATCCCGCACAGGCCCCGACTGCTCGCCGCTCCGCCTCGCCATCTCGTCGTCCCCGCGTACCCATGTGCTGCCTAATCGAGTTGTAGACGCAGGGGTCCGCCGGTCAAGCCGCCGCTCCGAAGTTACAAGCAGGACACACTCCTTCGCTTGCCCGCCAGGTAGAATGCCGCGTTGAAGACAACCCCGCCCACGGAGCCGATCCCATGCCTTCCCGCCCCCGAGCCGTTCTTGCAGCGCCTGCCGTCAGCTTCGCCGTGGGCGTGGTGTTCGCCGCGTGCTTTAACCTGAAAGCTGAGGAACCCGAATCACCGCCGCACTGGACGCGCCCGCCTGCGCTCAGGCCCGGCGATACGATCGCCTTCGTCGCCCCCGCCGGCCCCGCTGAGGTTAAGCCGCTGCGCGAGTATGCCAACCGCCTCGAGGCCGCGGGCTACCACGTCCTCATTCCCGCGGGCATTGAGAAGCGACGAAGCGGCTACCTCGCCGGCTCTGACGATCAGCGTGCCGACGAGTTGAACCGGGTGATCCGCGACCCGAAGGTCCGCGCGATCTTCCCCGTATGCGGCGGGTTCGGGCTGACGCGCATCCTCGACCGGGTCGACTACGCCGCCCTCCGGCGCGATCCCAAGATTATCACCGGCTACTCGGATCTCACGGCGCTCCACCTGGCCATCGCTCGCCAGGTGCGGCTCGTCACCTTTCATGCACCGATGCCGATGTCCAGTCTTTCTCGCGAGGATACGCCCGCCTTCCGCTTTGCCGCCGAGTCGTTCCGCCGCGCCGTGTTCGCCGACCAGTATCGGCCAGGCGGGACCGGCTACACCGTCGCCGTTCCGCCGGACGTGAAACCCGTCCGCGTGGTCCCCGGTACAGCTCGCGGCCGGCTGATCGGCGGCACCCTCTCGTTGATCACGGCGACACTCGGCACTCCCTACGCCCTCGAACCG
Source organism: Planctomycetales bacterium (assembly GCA_027452145.1). GTDB lineage: Bacteria > Planctomycetota > Planctomycetia > Isosphaerales > Isosphaeraceae > JAKAUH01. Next base: position 25,221 of record DAIDHB010000145.1, on the reverse strand, counting down.
CGCGGCGCAATCCTGTTCATTGAGGACGTTCACGAGGCGCCTTACCGCGTCGACCGGATGCTATCGCAGCTTCGCCTCGCCGGCGTCCTGGACTCCGTCTCGGGGGTGGTCGCCGGCAACTTCACGAGCGATCAGCCTTCGCACGCCGCCGAGTTCGATCGTGTCCTGACTGACTACCTCGGTCGGCTCCGAGTCCCAGTCATCCGCAATTTCCCCGTGGGCCATACCCCACTCAATGCGACCATCCCCCACGGCGCGCTTGCCGAACTCGACGCCGACCGCGCCACCCTCCGACTGGTCGAGAATCCCGTCCGCCTCGGGCCTGAATGAACCTGACGGCGCCGGTGACCGGTTCACCCGAAGCATACCCCACGCAATCCCATCTTCGCGGGAACTGGCGATCTTACGAAATCTCCTAAATCCATTTATTGCAGGAGGTTGCAAACGTGGATTTCCTGAGTCGGCAGCCTCGTCGGGATGACTGTCCGGGATGAGTCCATGCGGTCCAGGAAAGCCTTGCGGGTGGCGCAAAGCCGGTATCATCTCTCGGAGCACGACGCTTGTTTCGGATTCACCAGGCTTATCGCCCACTAACCCCTTGACGCGCCGCGCGGCCGGCTACAATATTATGATTTCCGATAACGCCCCGCGGCTACTATCGGATAACCGACAATAATCGTGGAGGAGGAGAGGCCCCGAACCCGATGCAGCTCGAGACGCTCAAGATCTTCTGCGACGTTGCGCGCTGGTCCAGCTTCTCGCGGGGTGCCGCGGAGAATGGGATCTCGCAGTCGTCGGCGAGCCAGGCGGTGCATCAGCTCGAGACGCGGCTGGGGGTCAAGCTCATCGACCGCTCGAAGCGGCCGCTGGTGCTGACGCCCCGCGGGAAGGTCTACTACGAGGGATGCCGCGAGCTGGTCGAGCGGTTCGAGGACCTAGAGAACCGGGTGCGATCGATGGCCGACGAGCCGAGGATTGTCGGCACGGTGGGCGTCGCCGCGATTTATTCGGTGGGCCTGCACCACATGAGCCGGTTCGTCCAGGAGTTCGAAGGGCGTTATCCGCAGGCCAGCATCCGCCTCGAGTACTTGCATCCACGCCGGGTGCTCGAGCGGGTGATGAATGGTGGTGTCGAGCTGGGCCTGCTGTCGTACCCGCGCAAGTGGCCCGAGCTGACCGTTTTGCCGTGGCGCGAGGAGACGATGGTCCTCGCGGTGCACCCCTCGCACCGGTTCGCCGGTCGGGACGGGGTGGCGGTCGCCGAGCTGGAGGGCGAGCCTTTCATTGCGTTCGACCACGACCTTTCGATCCGGCGGGCCATCGACCGCTACCTGAGACACCACTCGGTTCAGGTCGAGGTGGTCCTCGAATTCGACGACATCGAGAACCTCAAGCGCGCGATCGAAGTCCCCTCGGGGATCTCGATCCTCCCCGAGCCCTCGCTGGCGCGCGAGGTCAGGGCCGGGACGCTCGTGGCGGTTCCGCTCCAGGGCGCCTCGCCCGACGACCGCCTCCTGCGGCCCCTGGCGATCATCCACCGCCGGCACGGCTGTCTCGAGCCGGCCGCGGCCAGGTTTCTCGAGTTGCTGACCGATCAGGACCGCAGCCGAGTGCCCGCCGACTCGCCGCAGCCTGCCCGGCCGGTCGCCGCCGCCGCGGCACCCTGAGCCCCGGCGATGTCCAACCGATCCGTCGGCCGCGCCCTTGCGAGGGGCGAGGCCCGCGGCGATACCCGGCTCCCCGCCCTTGAAGCGCCGATCGGGCCCGACCCATCGGCCACACTCCCGGCTCGACAGCCGGCCGACAGCGGGAGCCAACCGATGTCCCCCCAGGAGCCCCCGAACGGGCCGAGACCCCAAGGACCTACGCGATGAGTTCAGCCCTACCTCCCTCCCAGGGCCTCTACAACCCGTCTTACGAGCACGATAGCTGCGGCGTCGGCTTCATCGTCGACCTCAAGGGCCGCCGCTCGCATTCGCTCGTCCGCGACGGGCTCACCGCCCTCATCAACATGAACCATCGCGGCGCCTGCGGGTGCGAGAACAACACCGGCGACGGTGCGGGCATCCTTATCCAGATTCCCCATGCGTTCTTCACCGATCGGTGCGGCGAGCTGGGCCTTGCCCTGCCCGCCCCCGAAGAGTACGGCGTCGGCGCCTTCTTCACATCGCCCGATGCCGGCCCCCGCGAGTTCGCCCAGTCGTTGTTCGAGCGGATCGTCGCCGAGGAGGGCCAGTACTTCCTCGGCTGGCGGCGGATTCCCACCGACTCCTCCATCCTCGGCGACGGCGCGGGCTCGGTCGAGCCGGTCATGTTCCACGCCTTCGTCGGCCGCGATGCCGCCCTCGACGCCGACCGCTTCGAGCGGAAGCTCTACGTGATCCGCAAGCGGTTCGAGAAGGAGGTCGAGGACTCCGGTCTCGACGACCACAAGTTCAGCTACTTCGCCAGCCTGTCCTGCCGCACGCTCGTCTACAAGGGGATGCTCACCACCGAGCAGGTCGGGCAGTACTTTCGAGAGGATCTGGGCGACCCGAAGCTCGACAGCGCGCTTTGCATGTTCCACTCGCGGTTCAGCACCAACACCTTCCCGAGCTGGGAGCTGGCCCACCCCTATCGGATGATCTCGCATAACGGCGAGATCAACACCCTGCGCGGTAACATCAATTGGATGCGGGCCCGAGAGGCCCTCTTCGCCAGTGAGCTCTACGAGCCCGGCGACGTCGAGAAGATCAAGCCGATCATCCGCGAGGGGCTAAGCGACACCGCCTGCCTGGATAATGCCGTCGAGTTGCTGGTCCGCTCGGGCTATTCGCTGGCCCACGCCATGATGATGCTGATCCCCGAGGCGTGGGAGAACCACGAGTCGATGTCGCAGGTGAAGAAGGACTTCTACAAGTACCATAGCTGCCTGATGGAGCCCTGGGACGGCCCCGCGTCGGTGGCCTTTACCGACGGCAAATCGATCGGGGCGGTGCTCGACCGCAACGGCCTGCGGCCCAGCCGGTTCGTCGTCACCGACGACCACCGCGTCATCATGGCGTCCGAGGTCGGCGCGCTGGAGATCCCGCCCGAGCGGGTCGTCAAGAAGGGCCGACTCGAGCCGGGCAAGATGTTCCTGGTCGATCTCGAGCGAGGCCGGATCGTCGACGACGAGGAGCTCAAGCACCAGATCGCCTCGGCGCGGCCGTACGGCAAGTGGCTCAAGCAGTACATGGTGGCGCTCGCCGACCTGCCGCGAGCGCCCGAGGTCCCCGGCCCCGATCCGGATACGCTGCTCCACCGCCAGATGGCCTTCGGCTACACCATCGAGGACCTCAAGTACATCCTCGCCCCCATGGGCGAGAAGGCCGAGGAGGCGATCGGCTCGATGGGGACCGATACCCCGCTGGCCGTTCTCTCCGACCGCGCCCAGCCGTTGTTCAACTACTTCCAGCAGCTCTTCGCCCAGGTGACCAATCCGCCGCTCGACGCCATCCGCGAGGAGCTGGTCACCTCGGTTTTCACCGGCGCCGGCGGCGAGGGGAACCTGCTCGAGCCGCAGCCCGACTCGTGCCGTCAGATCGCGCTCGACATCCCCGTGCTCGACAACGACGAGCTGGCGCGGCTCAAGCTGCTGGACAACTGGCGCGGCTTCCACTCGGTCGAGGTTCCCATGCTGTTCGTCGCCGCCTTCGGCGCCGCCGGCATGGAGAAGGCCCTGGCCGCGATGATCGATACCGCCTGCAACGCCATCGCCGACGGCGCGAACCTGATCATCCTGTCGGATCGGGGCGTCAATGCCGAGATGGCGCCGATCCCGTCACTCCTGGCCTGCTCGGGCCTCCATCATGAGATGGTCCGCCGCGGCCTGCGCTCCCGCGCCGGGCTGGTGGTCGAGTGCGGCGACGCCCGCGAGGTGCACCACTTCGCCCTGCTTCTGGGCTACGGCGCCGGCACGATCAACCCGTACGTGGCGTTCGAGACCCTCGACGAAATGATTCGCCAGGGCATGATCACCGGTATCGACCACGACGAGGCCGTCTATCGCTACCGCAAGGCGATCAAGAAGGGTGTCGTGAAGGTGATGTCCAAGATGGGCATCAGCACCATCCAGAGTTACCGTGGCGCCCAGATTTTTGAGGCGATCGGCCTCAATGAGGTGTTCGTTCGCCACTACTTCGACAAGACCCCTTCGCGGGTCGGCGGCATCGGCCTACCGGAGGTCGCCGAGGAAACGCTATACCACCACCGGCGCGCCTACGCGAGCCGCGAGGCCGGGCCGGTCCAGCTCCTCGATGGCGGCCAGTACCAGTGGCGGCGCGACGGCGAGTTCCACCTGTTCAACCCCGAGACGGTCTTCCGCCTCCAGCACGCGACGCAGGCCGGGCGGTACGAGATCTTCAAGAAGTACAGCCAGGCGGTCGACGAACAGACCGAGCGACTGTGCACGCTCCGGGGCCTGTTCGCCTTCCGGTTCGACCGATGCAAGCCGGTGCCGATCGACGAGGTCGAGCCGGTCGAGTCGATCGTCAAGCGGTTCGCCACCGGTGCGATGAGCTACGGCTCGATCTCCGCCGAGGCGCACGAGACACTCGCCATCGCGATGAACCGCCTCGGCGGCCGGTCGAATACCGGCGAGGGGGGCGAGGACCCCGCGCGGTTCGTCCCGCTGCCCAACGGCGACAGCCGACGCAGCTCGATCAAGCAGGTCGCCTCGGGCCGGTTCGGCGTGACCAGCGAGTACCTGGTGAACTCCGACGAGATCCAGATCAAGATGGCCCAGGGCGCCAAGCCCGGCGAGGGCGGCCAGCTCCCCGGCCACAAGGTCTGGCCCTGGATCGCCAAGGTCCGGTACTCGACGCCAGGGGTCGGCCTGATCAGCCCGCCGCCGCACCACGACATCTACTCGATCGAGGACCTTGCGCAGCTCATCTACGACCTGAAGAACAGCAACTACAAGGCGCGGATCAGCGTCAAGCTCGTGGCCGAGATGGGCGTCGGCACCGTGGCCGCGGGCGTGGCCAAGGCGCACAGCGACGTCGTGCTCATCAGCGGCCATGACGGCGGCACGGGTGCCAGCCCGCTCACCTCGCTCAAGCATGCCGGCGTCCCGTGGGAGCTCGGCCTCGCCGAGACCCAGCAGACGCTGGTGCTCAACAAGCTGCGCGACCGGATTGTCGTCCAGACCGACGGCCAGCTCAAGACTGGCCGGGATGTCGTGGTCGCCGCACTCCTGGGCGCCGAGGAATACGGGTTCGCGACGGCCCCGCTGGTCGTGATGGGCTGCATCATGATGCGGGTCTGCCACCTCGACACCTGCCCGGTCGGGATCGCGACCCAGAACCCGAAGCTCCGCGAGAAGTTCCGCGGCCGCGCCGAGCACGTCGTCAACTACTTCCGCTTCGTCGCGCAGGAGGTCCGCGAGCTGATGGCCCAGATGGGCTTCCGCACGATCGACGAGATGATCGGCCGGTCCGACCTGCTCGACATGCGCAAGGCGATCGACCACTACAAGGCCCGGGGCCTGGATTTCAGCAAGATCTTCTACCGGCCCGAGGTCGGCCCCGACGTGCCGGTGCGCAAGGTCATCGACCAGGACCACGGCATCGAACAGACGCTGGACTGGAACGAGCTCGTCCCCGAGTGCCGCCCGGCGCTCGAGCGGGGCGAGCCGGTCTCGCTCGAGAAGCGGATCGTCAACGTCAATCGCGCGGTCGGGACGATCCTCGGCAGCGAGCTCACCCGCCGCCACGGCGGCGAGGGCCTGCCCGACGATACGATCCAGCTCAAGTTCTTCGGCTCGGCCGGTCAGAGCTTCGGCGCTTTCGTCCCGCGCGGGATCACGATGACGCTCGAGGGCGACTCGAACGACTACGTCGGCAAGGGCCTCTCGGGCGGCAAGATCATCGTCTATCCGCCCAAGGCGTCGCGGTTCGTCGCCGAGGAAAACGTTCTGATCGGCAACGTGGCCCTGTACGGGGCCACCGCCGGCCGGGCGTTCTTCCGCGGCCGGGCCGGCGAGCGATTCTGCGTCCGCAACAGCGGCGCCCGCGCCGTCGTCGAGGGCACCGGCGATCATTGCTGCGAGTACATGACCGGCGGAATCACCGTCGTCATCGGCCCCACCGGGCGGAACTTCGCCGCTGGGATGAGCGGGGGACTCGCCTTCGTGCTCGACGAGGACGGCGACTTCGCGCAGCGGTGCAACCTGGGCATGGTCGAGCTCGAGCCGATGGCCGAGCCCGAGGATATCGAGACGGTCCGCGACCTGCTGATCCAGCACGCCGGATACACGGGCAGCCAGGTCGCGGCGCGGCTGCTCAACGACTGGGACTGGGCGATCGGCCGGTTCATCCGCGTGATGCCGGTCGACTATCGCCGCGTCCTCGAGCAGCAGAGGCTGGCCGCCGCCAACGGCGCGGCCCATTCCCGCGACCAGCTCGAGGAGATGGAGGTGACCCGTGGGTAAGCCGACCGGTTTCCTGGAGATCCCCCGCGAGCTGCCGACCCGACGGCCGGTCTCGCAGCGCATCTCCGACTTCCTCGAGGTGTACAATCCCTTCCCCGAGGAGAAGCTCCAGGCGCAGGGCGCGCGGTGCATGGACTGCGGCATCCCGTTCTGCCACCAGGGCTGTCCGCTGGGGAACCTGATCCCCGACTGGAACGACCTGGTGTATCGCAACCAGTGGCGCGCGGCCATCGACCGCCTCCACGCCACGAACAACTTCCCCGAGTTCACCGGCAAGCTCTGCCCCGCGCCCTGCGAGGCCTCGTGCGTGCTGGGAATCAACGCCGACCCGGTCACGATCAAGCAGATCGAGGCCGGCATCATCGACCGCGCTTGGGACGAGGGCTGGGTAGTTCCGCAGCCGCCCCGCGTGCTGACGGGCAAGTCCGTGGCGGTCGTCGGCTCCGGCCCGGCCGGGCTGGCGTGCGCCCAGCAGCTCGCCCGCGCGGGTCATTCCGTCACCGTCTTCGAGCGCGACGATCGAATCGGCGGCCTGCTGCGTTACGGCATCCCCGATTTCAAGATGGAGAAGCGCTTCCTCGACCGCCGCCTCGACCAGATGGAGGCCGAGGGCGTCGTCTTCCGGCCGTCGACCAACGTCGGCTCCGATATCACCGCCGAGGAGATCCTGTCCAGCTTCGACGCCGTCTGCCTCTGCGGCGGCGCCACCCAGCCGCGCGACCTGCAGATCGAGGGGCGCTCGCTCGCCGGCATCCACTTCGCGATGGACTACCTCACCGGGCAGAACCGTCGCGTCGCCGGCGACCAGGTCGATGAGGCGACGTTCATCACGGCCCGCGACCGCGACGTCATCATCATCGGCGGCGGCGACACCGGGGCCGACTGCCTGGGCACCGTCCACCGCCATCGCTGCCGCAGCGTGCACCAGTTCGAGATCGTGCCGCGGCCGCCCGAGTCCCGCTCGCCGAGCAACCCCTGGCCGCAATGGTCCAACGTCTTCCGCGTGTCCTCGGCGCATGAGGAAGGGGGTGTGCGCGAGTACGCCATCAGCACCCGCCGCTTCCTGGGTGACGAGGACGGTCGCGTTCGCGCGCTCGAGACCGTGCGGGTCGAGATGAAGAATGTCGACGGCCGTATGCAGTTCGTCGAGCAGCCGGGCACCGAGAAGGTCTACCTCGCGCAGCTCGTGCTGCTGGCGATGGGCTTCGTCGGGCCCGAGCGCAACGCCCTGCTTCAGCAGTTCGACGTTGAGCTCGACTCGATGGGGAACGTCAAGGCCGACCCCGACCGCCGGACCAGCGCGGCCCGCGTCTTCACGGCCGGCGACATGGCCCGCGGCCAGAGCCTGATCGTCTGGGCGATCGCTGAGGGCCGCCACGCGGCCCACTCGATCGACGAGTATCTGATGGGCCGGTCCGATCTCCCGCGCCCGCTCGACCACGGCAACGTCGCCCGGCCCTTCGCCTGATCCTGGCGGGCCGCCGCGCGGCCTGTGTTTCTGTCCCGCATGATCGAGGTGGCCGATGAGGCGATGGCGAACCTCGGGATGGATCCGGACGATGCACCTGCCGGCCGCGGCCGCCCTGCTGGGCGGCTGGGTCATCTCGCGAGAGGCGTCGGCCCAGTACGCCAATCCCGTCATCAACGGCTATGAGAACGGCTTTCAGGCCGCGCCGGCCGGCTCGCTCGAGTGGGAGGTGATCGACCGCCTGGCCGCCAGCCATCGGTACAACCCCCGCGACCTGCCCTGGCTGGCGCGGATGACGGTCCTTGAGTCGATCGCCATGTACGAGGCCGTCCGCGCCGACCTGCCCGACACGCTGACCGGCCGGCGGATCGAGGGCGAGATGTCCATCCTGTGGGACTCGGCGCAGGTGCTCTACCAGAGCACCAACTACGGCGACCCCGTGAGCCTCGCTCGCGCCCGGCCGATGCTGGGCGCCGTCGAGGATGCGTACCTCCGGCTCGACTCCGACCTGGGCGCAATGCCGGCGGTCTCGCAGGTCGCCGCGTTCCATCTCCGCGACATCGCGCGGGTCCTGCCCATCATGAACAACCTGATCGACGCCATGGAGACCGACGAGGGCCTGGTGCCCCGGCCCGCGCCGCGCCCCAGCGAGGTCGAGTCACTTCGCGGACTGTCTGCCCGGCTACTGGAGGAGCTCGACGCCCTGATCGCGGCGCTCGGCCAGGCGAGCCCGGTGCCTCCGGGCCGCGACACCCTGCTTGCCGATCTCCAGGCGATGAGCGACCAGGTCCGGGCCTTCGACCGCCTGCTGGCGATGCCCTCGACGGGACGCGACCTTGTCGAGTCGGCTCGGGGGCTCCGGTCGCTGGTCTGGCCCCTCGAATACCGGATGGTCGCACGGCTGCGCGACCGCGGGCTGATCGCTCGCTGGCGTTCCGTCCGCCGCGACGTCGAGGCGATCACTGACCGCCTCGGACTGGCTCGCGTCGTCGCGCCCGACGCCGTCGCGCGTCCCGCCGCAGTTGCCGACCGCCGCCTGCTCGCCCAGGCCGACCGGGCCCTGATCGCCGTCGATTCGATGATCCTCACGAGTCCGGCCGACGGCGGCGGACCCGCCTATCGCGGCGAGCTCGAAAGCTGGCGTCGAAAGCTGCTCGAGTTCCGCCGGCAGGCCGCCGCCGGCTCATCCGACGAGGCCCTGCTCCGGACGCTCGGCGAGGTCGAGGACATCACCCGACGGATCGGAACACGATCGCAGTCGGAGGCGCACATTTACCGAGGCGGGACGCGCCTCGACACGCGCCGCCTGCAAACCCCCGCCCAGGCCGTTGAGAAGATGCGTGCGCTCGTGCCCCGGCCGGCCGCGGCACCGGCTTTACGTCCGCCGGCGGATTAGCCTGGGAGAAAGGTCCCCGCGGGCCCCCCGAACCTGAACACTCGTGGCCAGCAGCCGACAGCAGACAGCAAATCCCTGGAAAGGAACGCAGAACCGATTCCGCCACTTTCCTGTCTGCCGTCGTAATTCGACACTTGCCGGCCGCTCAGCCGATCCGGAGGCCCGCCGGGTCGTCGGTGAAAAGTCCCTGCACCCCGATCTCGATTAGGTGCCGCGCCAGCATCCCGCCGGCCTGGTGATTGACGGTGTAGACCAGCGTGGGGAGCCCGGCCACCCGGAGCGACTCGACGATGTCGTGCCGCAACGACCGCGCGTCCCGGTGCCGTCGATAGGCGACGCCATCGGAGCCCAAAATCTCGGCCGAGAGGTGTACGGTGTCCGCGCCGACGAGCCTGGACGCATACTCGGCCAGGCGATGAATCGGCGTCCAGAGTAACAGTCCGAGGCCATACTGCCGTCCGGGCCGATCGGCCGCGGCGACGTCCTCGTGGTCGAACGACGAGAGCAGGATACGGTCCGCCGTGTCCGTCGCCTCGATCGCAGCAATGACCCGGTCGACCAGGCCCGGAGGACGATCGGGGAATGATTTGATCTCGACGTTCACCAGCCAGTCGCGATTGTGCGTGAGCTTGAGAGCCTCCTCCAGCGTCGGCACGCGCACGCTCCCCGAACGGAAGCGGGCGTCCGCCGCGGGATCGAGCTGCCCCAGAGTCCCGAAATCGCGGGCCGAGCGATAGCCGCCGTCGACCGCGACGAACCAGGCTCCGGCGTCGAGCGACCGGACCTCGTCCAGGTCGAAGTCCGAGACGTGGAATCCGTCCTGCCCGCGGGGGTCGCCGGCGAAGCGAGCCGCGACGTCGGTCGTGCGCAGGAGCGACTCGTCATGCAGGACGACCGGCACTCCGTCGCGGGTCGACTGGACGTCGAGCTCCCAGGCATGGGCGCCGGCCTCGAGTCCCAGCCGGGCCGCCTCGAGCGTGTTCTCCGGTGCGTGGAAAGAGTCCCCTCGATGGGCGATGATCAGGGGTGGCTGCGCGGGCGTTTGCAGAAGGTCGAGGAAGCGATTGTCTCGGGGCGTCATGGGAATGCCCGGAAAAAGGCACGAGGCCGGCTGGCACGCGTGGTGACGCACCGGCCGGCCTCGGCGTTGGAGTTCAGGCTATCGGGTCGTCGCTCACTTGACGAACAGCATCTCCTGGTACGACGGCAGCGGCCAGAGGTCGTCGGCGACGATCCCCTCGAGGCGATCGCCGGCGGCGCGGACGGCGTTCATCGCGGGGATGATCGCGTCGCGTGCGTGCTTGGCGTGGGCAAGCGAGTCGCCGTCGCCGTGCTCCTCGGTCGCCTCGGAAAGCCGATCGATCGACTCCTGGAGGTTGTCGATCGCCTCAACCAGCTCGCTCAGGAGCGCCGCCTGCGACTTCGGCACGGTCGCGCCGGTCGCCTTGAGCTGGGCGACCGCCTGGGCGACCTCGGCCTGGTAGCGCAGCGCCGCGGGCAGGATCATCCGCTGCGCGATCTGGATGGTCAACTGCGATTCGATGTTGATCGTCTTCTTGTAGCTCTCGAGGAAGATCTCATAGCGCGAATGCAGCTCGCGCTCGTTGAAGATCCCGTACTTCGTGAACAGCTTCACCGACTTGGGCGAGATCAGGTCGGGCAGGCTGTCGACCGTGCTCTTGCGGTTGGGCAGGCCGCGCTTCTCGGCCTCGGCGTGCCAGGCGTCGCTGTAGTTGTCGCCGTTGAAGATGACGTGCTTGCTCTCCTTGATGACGTTCTGGAGCAACGTCTGGATCTCGGTGTTCAGATCCTTGTTTGCGGCGACCGCCTGCTCGAGCTGGGTGGCGATCTCGTCCAGGCTCTCGGCGACAATCGTGTTGAGCACCACGATCGGGCCGGCCACCGACTGGCTGGAGCCGACGGCGCGGAACTCGAACTTGTTGCCGGTGAAGGCGAACGGGCTGGTGCGGTTGCGGTCGCCCGCGTCGCGGGGCAGCGTCGGGAGGATCGTGACGCCGATCTTGAGCTCGCCGCCGGTCTTGGCGGACTTGGCGCCCCCCTTCTCGACCTGTTCGACGATGTCCTGGAGCATGTCGCCGAGAAACACCGAGATGATCGCCGGCGGGGCCTCGTTGGCCCCCAGGCGGTGGTCGTTGTGGGCGCTGGCGACGGCCACGCGCAGCAGGTCGCCGTGCCGTGCCACGGCGCGGATGACCGCGACGAGGAAGATCAGGAACTGAGCGTTCTGGTGCGGCGTGTCGCCCGGCTTGAGCAGGTTGTTCCCCGTGTCGTCGGCGAGGGACCAGTTCAGGTGCTTGCCCGAGCCGTTGACGCCCGCGAACGGCTTCTCGTGCAGCAGGAGCTGGAGCCCATAGCGGTCGGCGACCCGCTTCATGGTCTCCATCACGAGCATGTTGTGATCGGTGGCGACGTTGGCGTTCTCGTACGTCACCGCGATCTCGTACTGCGCCGGCGAGACCTCGTTATGCCGCGTCTTGACGGGCACTCCGAGCTTGTAGAGCTCGGTCTCGCTCTCGAGCATGCAGGCCAGGACGCGCTCGGGGATCGCGCCGAAGTAGTGATCTTCCATCTCCTGGCCCTTCGGCGGCCGGGCGCCGAACAGGGTCCGGCCGGCGTTGATCAGATCGGGCCGGGCGAAGTAGAAATGCTTGTCGATCAAAAAGTACTCCTGCTCGGGTCCGGCCGTGCTGTAGACGCGCGTGGCCTGGGAGCCGAAGAGCCGGAGGACCCGGACGGCCTGCTTGGACAGGGCCTCGACCGAGCGGAGCAGCGGGGTCTTCTTGTCGAGCGCCTCGCCGGTCCACGAGCAGAATGCCGTCGGGATGCAGAGCGTCGTCCCGTTCGGGTTCTCGAGGATGAATGCCGGGCTGGTCGGATCCCAGGCCGTGTAGCCGCGGGCCTCGAAGGTGGTGCGGATGCCGCCCGAAGGGAAGCTCGACGCGTCGGGCTCGCCGCGTACCAGCTCGTTGCCGCTGAACTCCGTGATGGCGGTGCCGTTCTCGGTCGGGGCCAGGAACGAGTCATGCTTCTCGGCCGTCAGGCCGGTCATCGGCTGGAACCAGTGGGTATAGTGCGTCGCCCCGCGCTCCATGGCCCACTCGCGCATTGTCGCGGCGACGACGTCGGCGATCGAGGCGTCAAGCGGGGCGCCTTTCTTGATCGTGTTGCGCAGGATCTTGTAGACGTTCTCCGGCAGGCGCGCCTTCATCACCTCGTCCGAGAAGACATTGACGCCGAAGAGCTGTCGGATCGACTGCGACGAACGGGGGGCGCGACGGCCGTCGACCGGCCAGTTCGTGATCGCGTGAAGTGCACCCTCGAAGGCCCGGGAATCTCGCATGACTGTTCTCCATCAGACGGACGGAACGAAGAGGACGGAACGGAATGGTATCGGCGTTGCTACGGATGAGGAACGACCGGATCCCCGGGCCGCCGATCGGGCGGGATGGGAGCCGGCGAGTGTGAACTCGTGGCATCGCATGAACGCGCCGGACCTTCGCGGACGCCGCTCGCAAACCGTCTCGAGACGCGTCTTCGCATCTCGCCCGGGCGGCGGTCGAGCGCAGGGGCCTGGTCGATCGCCCGTCCCCGCCAGAGGGGGCCCGAGCGGACAGCGAGCCGCGCCATCGCATGGGGACACGGGCGAATCGCGCGGCGACCGACCATCGCGCGGTCACGCGCGAATGGCCGTCGAGCCGGTGGCGGTCCACCGCGCGCGTCCATCCGATCGCGCGTGGCATCGGGGTGGGGAGTCGTTCCGACCGCATCAGCGCGGGAGAGACGCCGATTGGAGGTCCGCCGGAGGCAACCGACTCCCACGAGGGCAAGGCCCCGAGGCCTGATTCTCGCTGGAGAGTGGAGTATACAGGCCGGGCCGTATCTCGACCAGTCCCCAGCGTTTCCGAATCAATCCAGGGATCGGGCTCGCAGGTCCCTTTCCGCCGTCGCCCCTCATGGGGCATTTGAAATCCGGCCGGCCGAGAATCGGCCGCCTTCGCGGATGCGACCGGCGGCCGCGTGGCCGGCCTTTTTCTCACTTCTTCAGCCGGGCGTCGAGCTTGGCGATCACGCCTTTGGGATCCTTCTTCACCTCGTCCTTGCAGCCATCGCAGCAGAGGAAGAAGGACCGGCCCTCGGCAGTGACCTTGATCGGCATCCCCATCTCGCCGCCGAGGTGATCCCCGCTCACAGGACAGACCGCCTGCTTGATCGCCAGCTCCTGGTCGGCCGGCGGCAGCTTCTTGATCGAGGCCAGCTCCTCGTCCGACAGCTTGACGTCCGCGGTCTTCTCCTTGGCGGGCTCGGTCTTGTCCTTGGCGGGCTCGGTCTTGGGCGGCTCGAGCGCGGGGGTGTCATGGCCCTTGCCATCGCCGGCGGGCTTCGCCATGTCCTTCGGGCCGGTGTCCTTGATAGGCGCGGGCTGGGTCACGGGCGGGACGCCCCGCGTGCCGCTATCGGGGGCCGCCCCCGGCTTCGTGGCGGGCGAGCCGCCCGCTGGGGTCTGGGTCTCGTCACCCGTGCATCCCGCCACGAGGCCGAGGAGCACGAACGACCAGGCAGTCCTGGGGAGCCATTTCATCGAATGTCTCTCATCTGGAGGTACGATCTGTTCCCGTTCCGCCGCGCGCAGAGCAGAGCCCGGCGGAATCCCGTTGCATTCTAACGGGGGTCCGCCGGCCCCGCCAAGGGAGAGCGGAGTCCCTTCTGTCCGCTGTTCGGCCGGCCGATTCACGCCGGCGGCGCGGCGATCGGTCCGTCCTCGCCATCCGCCGAGGCACCCCGGTACATCTGCCGGTTGTCCAGGGCGTAGATCCGCTCCGTGAAGCCGTCGGTTGTCCCCGAGCGAAGGATCGTGCACGCGGCGATGTTCATCTTGGCGTCGAGGTCGTCGATGTGCGAGACCAGCAGCGCCTCGAGTGTCTGGGGCAGCACGGCCGCGCCGAACTCCAGCTTTCCGTGGTGGGCGAGGATCGCATGCTCCAGTTGCAACAGCAACTCGCGCGGGAAACCCTCGATCCGGCTCGCGGCCTCGCGCACCATGTCGCGGCCGATCTGGATGTGGCCGATCAGCTTCCCCTCGGCGGTGTACCGCGCCTCGACCGGGTGATAGTCGAGCTCGCGCAGCTTGCCGATATCGTGCAGGATCGTCGCTGCCATCACGATGCTGCGATTGATCGGCGGGTTCAGCCGCTCGTAGTACTTTGCGTAGTGGTCGGCCAGAAAACAACCGATCCGGGTCATGCTCCAGACGTGCTCGAGCAGCCCCGCGGTGTACGCGTGGTGAAAATTCTGCGCGGCCGGCATCTTCTTGAACAGATCGAGCTGCTCGCCCAGGACCATCTCGACCAGGCGGCGGATCGATGGGTCGTCGATGTGCTGATCGATCAGGTGCCGGAGCTTTCGCAGCAGCTCGTCGGCCGGGATCTGCCCCTCTTCGACCAGGTCGAAGAAGTCGAACCCGTCCCCCGTGTCCTCCGGCGTCGCTGGCCGCACCGACAGCAGGTCGAGCTGAAGGCCGTAGCGCACGTCGAACTTGCCCCGCACGTTCACCCTGTAGGCCCCACCTTCCGTCCAGCCCTCGCTGGCACCGATCAGTGGGTGATCATGCCAGAGCGGCGCCTCGAGCTTCACCCGCTTGTCGCGGAAGACGCACCTCACGAAAGGTTGGTTGGTCCTCGTGACCCCCTTTGTCTTCTTGACGAGCGCGGCAAAGCACGTCGCCTCCTGCCCGTCCACGAGGTCCGAGAGCCTGGTAACGACATGCGCCATCTTCGCCATGACCGCCGCCTTTCCGCGCGTTTTGCCGACCCGGCCGTTGTCCCGGCCCACCACTCCAGTTTACAACACGCCCGGCGGCCGCTTTCTCCTCACAGTCCGGCTCGGCGTTGCGACGACTCCTGCTCATTGGAATACCATGGCCGTATGTTCCATACAAGCCGCGACCGACAATTCGACCTCAAAACGCCGCGAATTACTATACAAACGATTAGAAAACAAAACACAAATGGAGGGGTGATACTGATGGTAGCGGTGACGAAAACTCTCACTCCGTCTGCAGCGAGCATGGGAGTGCTGGGGCTGCCCGCCCCGTTGGCCGAGCTTGCCGGGACGCGATGGGATGCGATCGTGGTGGGCGCCGGGCATAACGGCTTGACGTGCGCGGCATACCTGGCAAGGGCTGGCCAGCAGGTGTTGGTCCTGGAAGCCCGCGACCGGGTCGGCGGCGCCTGCACGTTGCGAGAGGTCTGGCCGGGGGCGCGCGTCAGCCCTTGTGCGTACCTGGTCGGATTACTCCACCCGCGGGTGATCGACGAGTTGGGGATGGCCGCCCATGGGTTCCGCTGGACACCCGCGACGGCCGGACTCTTCGTGCCGTTCGAGGACGGGACGAGCATCCAGCTCTGGGACGATGACCGGAAGTGCGAGGAGGAAATCGCCCGGTTCGCTCCTGGCGACCTGGCGGGATGGCGAGCTTTTGGCGACGTCAAGCGGCGGCTCCGCGACGCGCTGCGGCCTGAGGGGGACGGCGACCTCTGGATCGGCCGCGCGCCGGGTCGCGAGGAGATCGAGCGGCGGCTGGCCGGAGACGCCGAGGCACTCGGCGTCCTCTTCGACTGGTCGATGGTTCAGTATGTGGAACATTTCCTCCAGGACGAGCGGCTCCAGTCGGCCTACCTGGGCCAGGGTGTGATCGGCACGTTCGCCAGCCCGCACGACCCGGGGACCGCCTCGATCCATTTCCACCACCAGTCAGGCCGGCTGGGCGGGATGCCAGGTATGTGGGGGTATGTCGAGGGCGGCATGGGGATGGTCTCGTTCATCCTGTGCGACATCGCGCGCGAAGCCGGCGCGGTGGTGGCCACGGGTGTCCCGGTCGCGCGGCTTCTACCGGGCCGCGGGGTCGAGCTCGAGGGAGGCGAGCGGATCGAGGCGGCCCGCGTCGTATCGAACGCCGATCCCCGGACGACACTCCGGTTGCTCGGCGACGAGGCCGACCCTTCCTGGCGCGAGCGGGTCGAGGCGATCCCCCAGGTCGGCTGCACCGTCAAGCTGAACGTCGCGCTCCGCGAGTTGCCGAGCTTCTCGGCCCGTCCCGGTACCCGAATGCCTCACCACCTGGGGCAGATCAATACGCCGATGACGAAGGACCAGTGGAGCGACAGCTACACCCGCGCCCGCGCCGGCGAGTTACCCGAGCGGCTCTGGACCGAGCTTTACTTCCAGACCGCACACGACGCGACCGTGGCCCCCGAGGGGATGCACACGATGAGCGTTTTCGCTCAGTACGTCCCGCACACCTTCGCGAACGGGGATTGGGATTCGCGCCGCGAGGACGTGAGGTCGCTCGCTCTCGCATCGATCGCGCGATTCTGCGACAACATCCCGGGCGTCGTGCTCGACTCGCAGGTCCTCGGGCCGCCGGACATCGAGCGCGAGGTAGGCCTCGCCGGCGGGCATATCTTCCAGGGCGAATGCTTGCCGCCGTACATGTGGGACCGTCGCCTCTCCTCGCGGACGCCGATGCCGGGGGTCTATCTCTGCGGTGCCTGCACTTACCCTGGCGGAAGCGTGATCGCCGCCAACGGACGCAACGCGGCGATGGAGATCCTGGGAGAGAGCAACGACCGAGGGCAGCCCGGCGACTCTGGGCCTACCTGACGACGCTACGGAAATACTCGAGGCTGCGCCGGAGTCCCTCCGAGCGGCCCACCCTGGGCTGCCAGCCGAGGAGTTGCTGGGCCCGGGTGATGTCGGGCTTGCGCCGCTTCGGGTCGTCCTGCGGGAGTTCCTTGTAGACAATCGTGCTACGGGTGCCCTCGACCAACGCGATGATCTCCTGGGCGAGCTGGAGGACGGTGATCTCGGCCGGGTTGCCGAGGTTCACCGGCTCGGAGAAATCGGCGCTCAGCAGGCGGTAGATCCCCTCGACCAGGTCGTCGACATAGCAGAAGCTCCGGGTCTGCTGGCCCTCGCCATAGACAGTGATCGGCTCACCACGGAGGGCCTGGCCCACGAAGTTGGGGAGGACGCGGCCGTCGTCGAGCCGCATGCGAGGGCCGTAGGTGTTGAAGATCCGCACGATGCGAGTCTTCACGCCGTGGTAGCGGTGATAGGCCATGGTGATGGCCTCGGCGAACCGCTTGGCCTCGTCGTAGCAGCCGCGGGGGCCAATGGGATTGACGTGCCCCCAGTAATCCTCCCGCTGAGGATGGACCTCGGGGTCGCCGTAAACCTCCGACGTGCTGGCGAGCAGGAACCGCGCGTCCTTGGCCTTCGCCAGCCCCAGCGCGTTGTGCGTGCCGAGCGACCCGACCTTGAGGGTGGGGATAGGATGACGAAGGTAATCGATGGGGCTTGCCGGGCTGGCGAAGTGAAGCACGTTGTCGACCGGCCCATCGACCTCGATCGGTTCTGAGACGTTGTGCTCGACGAAGCGGAAACGGGGCTCCTCGAGCAGGGGCTCGATGTTGCACCGGCTGCCTGTCAGGAGGTTATCCACGCAGATCACCTCGTGACCCTCGGCCAGGAAGCGTTCGCAGAGATGCGACCCGATGAATCCGGCTCCGCCGGTGATGACGGTCCTCAAGACGAATCCTCCCGTGGTCGGCAACAGATCGTGGAACGGACGCCCCGGAATGCCCTGGGGGCGCCTTACGATACAATGGCGCACCGCGTGGTGGCAACGTCGCCCGGCGAGCGGCCGACCGTCGCGACGGGAAAAGCGAGGCTTGCGGCCCCGGTTGCGAGGGAACCGTTGCTATGCCATCGGCTGTCAGGCACATGACAGGACCGTCGCTCATCCGCTTGATCGATCTGCGGATTTGAACTAGGATGGAGAAGATGAAGCGGATAAAGTCCTGCAACGGTCGCATCCCCGGGGATCGCCGGCCGTTCTCGACCCCTTCATTCTCGCGTCGGGCGATCGATGGCCTCGCCGCTGCCCGGGCCTGGATGGACGTACCAGCGCCAATGGGTGCAGAATCGCCGAGAGCACCGGAGTGATGCGATGCCACCCAGGAGGGTCATCGCGTCGGCCGGGCGGCCGCGAGTCGATCGCACGTCCTCTCGAAGGAGATCCGTCGGAGATGCCGCGCAGCGAGTCGCTCGGTGGGACCCGGGGCCCGGTCAGGCTGAGCCTGGTCCTCCCGCTGCTCCCGGAATCGACCATCAACCCCGGGATCCTCGCTAGCTATCGGCGGATCCTCGAATCGGGCGGCCCCGAAATCGAGATGGTCGTGGTCGGGCCCGAGTCGGCGCTCGATGCCGTCTCGCCCCGAGAGCCACACTCGGCGGACGAGGCCGAGATGGTGCTCGTCCGGAGCGACGCCGACGACTGGAGCGAGATGGCACGAGCCGGGATGTGGGCGTCTACGGCCGATCACCTTCTCGTGCTTGACATCGAGCGACATTACTCGCCCGAGTCGCTCCTCTCCGTGCTCGCTCCGGTGCTCTCGGGCCGCTCTGAGCTGGCGGTTGCGGTGCCGTCGAGCCCTGGTTGGCTGGGGGGCTTCGGGCTGCGGCCGATTCGGGCTGCCCTGGGGCTGGTCAGCCGGCTCGTGCTGGGCTCGTCGGACGTATTCTCCGGGCTGTTCGCCCTCGACCGATCTCTCTGGCATCGCGGAGGCCGCCTGCTAGTGGCCAGCGGGCCAAGCCTGGTGCTGGAGCTACTGCTCCGCCGTCCCGATGGATGTGCCGATATCCCCGTCGCGGTCGGTCCCGAGTTCCGCTCGCAGGGCCTTCGGCCCATGGACCTGCGGGCGCTCAAGCACGTGCTCGACGGACGCTATGGAAGCTGGTCACGGCTGATTCAGTTTTGCTTCGTGGGCGCCTCGGGAATGGTGGTCGACCTCTCGCTCTACGCCCTTTTTCAGTGGGTCCTGTCGTTCACGGCGCTCTACACGTCGGCCTCGGCACGATCAGGCTTCTCGTGGCATCTGGCGGTGGCCGGGGCACTGTCGATCGGCGCGGCGCTCGTCTGGAACTTCACACTCAATCGTCGGCTGACGTTCAACGACGCGCGGGGCGGCTCGTGGATTCGGCAGTTCCTCACCTACGCCCTCGGCAATGCCCTGGCGATCGCATTGAACTTCTCGGTACGGCTCTACCTGCCGACCCGCGTGGCGTTCTTCGATCATCATCGGCTGGCCGCGGCGGTCGTCGGGATCGTCGGGGCGACTGGGATCAGCTTCTCGATGTCCCGATGGATCGTCTTTGCCCGCAAGCCCGCCCCGGCCCAACCAAGGCCCATGCCCGAGTCGGCCCACGTCAGTCCCCCGTCAGTGATCGCCTGAAAACCGGCGCGGGCGAACTCACACCGGCCGCACCGCCGCCGTCGCGACCACCGACTGGCCATGCGGCTCCCGCCGCGATGATTGCGATCGCCGGGACGATCGGGGCTCGCATGCGCAGGTCGGTCCAGAAGAGGGAATGGACCAGCGTCAACCCGATCACGGCCAGCGCCGCGGAGATCGATGGCCATCGCCACAGGGGCCGGCGTAAGGCTCCGAGACCGAGCGCCAGCCAAAGGGGCAGGGTCCAGGCGAACGTCGCCAGCCGGGCCGCGCGCGGATAAACCGAGGACGCGGGGACGATCCCCCAGAAGTGTCTCAGCCGGGCAAGGATCGACCTGCCAAAGTCGCGCGGGTCGTCCCGGGCCAGGCGCCAGACCCGGGCCTGGAGATAGCGGTCGGCCTGGGTCTCCGTCATGCCGGCGGTTTCCTCGTTGACCGAGTTCCACCATCGCCACTGATCGTCGCCGGTCCAGACGCGACCAGGGGGGCCATTGAGGATCTCGCGGTAATAGACCGGATTGTTCGCGAGGGCCAGGGTATATCCGCCATGCGTCGTCGTCACGATCGGCTCGCCGAGGACCACAAGGTTTCTGAGCGTCCAGGGCAGCAGACAGACGCCAATGGAAAGGACGAGCACCACCGAGCGAGTGAGCCGCTCCTTCCACCTGCCTGGCCCGGCGAAGAACGCAGCAAGCACCGTTAATCCAGCCCCCGCAAGCAGGCTGGGACGGCAAAGACCCGCCAGGCCGTAAGCCACTCCGCCAAGCGCCACGCCCCGCAAACCCGGCCGGCCGAGCCCTGCGAGGGCCGCGGCGACGAGGAACGCCGCGGGGGTCTCGGTCATCACCGACTTGCTCTGCCAGGCGAGCACGGGATCACAGGCAGCGATCGCGGCGGCGATCGATGCGCGACGTTCCGATAGCCCGAATCCCCGGGCCGCGACGGCGGTCATCGCCACCGTTCCGGCCCCGAGCAGCAGATGCAGGAACGCAACGCCCCAGGGAGCGAATCGCCCCAGCGCCAGCGACGGGACCAGCAGCAGCGGATACAGCGGCGGGCGATAGGCGGTCGGCCGCCCCTTGAACGAGTACCCCTCCCCGGCCGCGAGCGACCGAGCGACCGGGAGGTAGTTGTCCGGGTCGTCGAAGTTGAGCGACGACCGAGCCATCAGCCCCAGCCGGAGCACCACAGCGACCAGCACGATCGCGAGGAGGAGATACGAGCGGAGGCGTCGGTTCATGAGACCTCCGGCCCGGGGCCGGTCCGGTCCGGTCCGGTCCGCTCCTGGACGGGACGGGCGAGGCGGGAATGGGGCCGGCTCGAAGCTCGTCCGGTTGGACCGCGACGAGCCTGGCTGGTCCGAAGTATAATGCCTCGGCTTCCCCGCGTCGACACCCACCGCAAGCGAGAGAGACATGGCACGCCGACCGAACATCTATTCCTTGACGAACATGGACGAATCCGGGATGCGGCTGCTTCGCGAGGCCGGCGACCTGCGCATGGCCACCGCCCTCGACCCAGCGACCCTCAGACGCGAAATCGTCGGCGCCGACGCGCTGGTCATCCGCACGGCCGGGGTCATCGACGCGCCGCTGTTCGACGCGGCCCACGACCTGAAGGTCGTCGGCCGCCACGGCGTCGGCTACGACCAGATCGACATCGAGGCCGCGACCTCGCACGGGGTCCAGGTCGTCTATACGCCGGGGGCGAACACCCAAAGCGGCGCCGAGCACGCCTTCGCCCTGATGATCGGACTGTCGAAGCACTTCACCCGGATGATCGCTGAGCTGAACGCTTATAACTATAACGCCCGGACCAGCATGGTCGGCCGCGACATCGCGGGCAAGACGATCGGCATCGTCGGCTTCGGCCGGATCGGCCGCCGGGTCGGCGAGATCGCGCACCTGGGCTTCGGCATGAACGTCCTCTACAACGACATCGTCGCACCGCCCGACGACGTCGAACGGCGCTGCAATGCGCGTCGGATGGAGTTCCGCGAGCTGCTGGCGGCCTCGGATTACGTCACCATGCATGTCCCGCTCGACGCAAGCACCCGGCGGATGATCAACCGCGAGACCCTGGCACTCATGCGGCCCGAGACGATCCTGATCAACACCTGCCGCGGCCCCGTGGTGGACGAGCAGGCCGTCGCCGAGGCGCTCGACGCGAAGAAGCTGTGGGGCTACGGCGCGGACGTCTACACCGTCGAGCCGCCCGAGCCGGGCCACCCGCTGATCGGCCGCCCGGACGTGCTGCTCACGCCTCATAGCGCAGCGCAGACGGTCGAGTCGCTGCGCAACATGGCCACGACGATCGCCGAGGAGGTCATCGGCGTGCTGAACGGAATCGTGCCGCGGTTCCCCGTGAACGACCCGTTGAAGGTCGAGCATGTCCGCCAGCAACTCGGGCTCGAGCCGCTCTACCAGGGTAGCCGGTGAGCAACCCCGAGGGTCGAAGTCAGTCGCTCGACGAGGCCTTCCCGCCGTTTCCGGCGGGGGCCTCGGTCTGGGCGACCTTCGTCCCGCCCTCGCCTCCGGCCTTCGACAGGGCCTTGTTGAGGAATTCGATAAACACGCGAGGCTCGTTGTAGCCGCCGATGCCGCCGAGGACCTTCCCGCTCGGCGACAGGACGACATAAAACGGGTTGGTCGACTCCGACACGAGGTCGAGCTCGAGGTTCTGGTTGCGCCGGCCGATGGCCTCACGTTGGTCGGCCGTGATCGAGTTGATGGGCTGGAAGTCCGTGTAGAGCTGGACGGTCACGAAGCGATTGAGCAACTGGATCACCTCGCTGCGCGGGAAAACGGTCGCTTCCATCTTGCGGCAATTGGCGCAGTTCTGACCGGTGAAGTCGATCAGGATCGGCTTGCCCTCGGCGAGCGCCCGTTCCTTTGCCTCGTCGAAGCTCATGCCCCAGGCGACGCCGTGGAAGCTCTTTTGCTCGCGAGCAGCCTTGTCGGGATCGGCGGATGTCGCTTTCACGTCGGCCGGGCTTCCTCCAGCGGTCGTCGCGCGCAGCCGGACCGCGTCGGGCGGCAGAAGTCCGACCACGTTTTCCCAGATCTTGCTCTCGGGCGCATGGCCGAAGAGTGCCGGCGTGAGATGGAGGGCCAGTCCCAGGAAGAGTGCGCCGAAGATCAGCCGGCCGGGCCCGATCTTCACCGCATCGTGATCGTGATCGGTACTGAAGACGCCGAGCAGATAGAGGCCACACACGAGCGATAGGGCGATCCAGGAGGTCAACATGACGGGGGCATTGATCCAGGCATCATCAGCGGTCACATACGCCAGTTCGGCGGAGTTAATGAACTTGAGGGCCGCTCCGATCTCGATCAGGCCGCCGACGACCTTCACGGCGTTCATCCAGTCGCCGCTGCGAGGCATCTTCGAGATCAGGCTGGGCGCGAGTGCAAGGATGAAGAAGGGCAATGCCAGCACCGTGGAGAACGTGGCGAGTCCGATGATCGGATAGAGAAAATCGCCCTTCGACGCCATGAAGAGCAGCCCGCCGACCACCGGTAGAGTGCAGGTGAACGAGGTGATGGTCAGGGTTAGCGCCATGAAGAAGACGCCGATCAGACCACCCCGGCTCTCGCCCTTGGCCGACGCGTTCAGCAGGAAGCTCGGCAGGCGGATCTCGAATAGCCCAAGCAGACTCAGGCCGAACAGGAGGAACATTCCGGCGACGAAGATGTTCAACCACGCCTTGTTGGCGAGCGTCTGCAACGCCGAAGCGGAGACGAAAAACGAGAACAGGACTCCGACCGCCGTGAACACTCCGATAATCGACAGGCAGTAGATCACCGCGAGCTCGGTGGCCTTACGGTTCCCTTCCTTGCCCTGGCCCTGCTTGACGAAGAAGTTGACTGTGATCGGCACCATCGGCCAGACACAGGGCATCACCAGCGCGAAGAGCCCGCCGATGATCGACGTGAGCAAAAACGGAAGAATCCCCTCCTCGGCCTTGCGCTCGATCTCGCTCTTGGTGCTGCTTTCCGAGGGGTAGCTCGCACCCGCCTGCGTCGAGGAGCCGGCGGACGAATTCGCGACTGGCTGGACTGAAGAGCCGGCCGCCGATGGCGAGGACGACGACTCGCTTCGCGCGGTCGTCGTAGCAGGAGCGGTTGCAGACGCAGGAGTGGGGCCTTCCTTCGCAGCAACGGCGGTCGAGGCTGCGGGAGCCGCCGGGGCGGGGTTTTCCTTTGCCGCCGCAGGCTCGTGCCTCGCGGCAACCGGGGCGGCCGCGGGCGGAGCCGCCGAGGCCGACGTCTTGCCGCCGGCGCCGATCGTCACCTTCGCGGCGGGCAGCGTCCAGCGCCCCGGGGGGCTGCACGTGCTGTCGTTGCAGATCATGTAACGGGCCTGCACCCGCACGGTCTTCTCGCCGGGGGCTGCACCCGCCGGTACCTTGAGCTTGACGCTCCAGACCACGTCTTCCTCGAAGTACTCGACGAAGGGAACATTGGGGAAGTTGGGATCCGCGTGCTTGATCGGGTCCTTCGAGGCCGTCCATTCGCCGACCACCTCGAGGCCGCCCGTGTCGAACAGGTCGAAGCTCGTGTAAATCGGGCTGTCGCTGCCGGTCGTCGGTGTCTTCGTGTACTGGTAAATGTGGTAGGTCGGGTTGAGCTCGGCCTTGACCTGGAGGGTCACCGTCTCGCCGGGCGCGGCAGTGGCCGGCTCGATCGAGGTCGTTAGCTTAGCGCTCTTCGGCTTCGCGCGGGGATTGCTGTCGGCCGCCTTCGGCTTCGGATCGTCGGCCCTGGCCCAGGCACTCGGGGCCAGCAAAGACGCGCTGACGGTCAGCAGGCCCAGGGCGGCCACGAATGCTGCCACGATCGACCGGCCACGATGAGTTTGACGCATATTTGGCATTCCCGAAGGCCGGAGAGCCGAGCTCCCGGGCCGATTCGTTCCGAAGATGTCCGGCACCCAGGTTTTTCCAGCGTTCGAGACAGGCAAGGCCCGCTCAACGGCCCGGCGACTCAAGCGAAGATCCAGTCGACTGCGACCCGCCAACCGGGGATGGCCGGCTCGGCGTCGGCCTGGTCGCCCCGGCCGAATCGCTCGGGATGATCCGGCCGCGCCGCCGAGTATTTCCCGATGCAACCGGCCACGGGATCCACGTCCCAAACGACAGGAGTCCCCGCCTGGAAGTAGTCTTCCCGCTTCGCGGCCATGTCACGCTCGGCCGCGCTGCCATAATCGGACTCGCTGCGGACCTCCGCGGCGAACGTGGGCGGACCCTCGACGAAGCGCATCGGATCGGCCGGTTGTGGACCGACGTAATAGGACGCGTCCGGAGAGAAGGACTCGCGTCCCGACGGCAATTCGGGCACGGCAAAGCCCATGTTGTCGCCGAATGCCCACCCAGCCCGGGTCGCTTCGGCATGATCATCGAGGCTGCGGGCAATCCGGAAGGCGATGCGGCTCGGACGAAATCCCGTGGGCATCTGCTCGACGATCCTCCCGCCGACCAGCTCGGCCTTACCTTCCGTCTTCAGCAGGTCATCCAGCGTCGCCCGGCGGGCGGCGGGGAGTGGGAGCGTCTTCGGGCTCATCCGGGTCCTCCGGGACTCTCGGGGAATATTCA
>DAIDHB010000144.1 GCA_027452145.1 Planctomycetales bacterium | reverse complement strand
GTTGACCCCCTTCTTCGGGCCTGACCCCCTTCTTCGGGCCGGGCCCCTCTACGGGAGATCCGGGCCGGCCGACGCCCGGCGTCGGCGAACCAGCCAGCCCGCGCCCAGGAGGCCCAGGGCGGCCGAGACCAGAGACGAGGGCTCGGGGACGGCACTCGGCGTGATCGTGATCGTGCCGTTATTCAGCGTGTCGATCGGAATGTTGCTGGTATTCGAGGCGGTCAGGCTGGTGCTCGGGTAGCCGGTCAAGGTGACGGTCACCGGGCCGGTCGGGGTCGAACCCGTGACGTCGAAGGAGCCGAGGCCCAGGCCCAGAGTCTCACCACCGGCCAGGCTGGTCGAGCCTGTGGTCGCGATGTCCGAGGCGTCGAGCGTCGTGCCGGGCGTCGTGCCGGGCTTCGTGATGATCGGCCCGAAGAGCGAATTCCCAGAAAAGACATAAGTCTGCAATGACGTATTATCACTCGCACCAGTGAAGGTGACGCCGCTACCGCTGGCCACCGAGATCTCGAACGAGAAAGCGCTGATATCCACGGACAGGCTGCCGGTGTTGGACACGTCGACCTCCAGGGTGTTGCCGGTGCTCCCGGCCTGGGCAGTCACGTCCTGGACGCTGACGACGATCCCCGCGCGGGCGGGACGGGCGGCGGCCAGCAGCAGAACCGCGGCCGCGACGGCAAGGGCCGGACGCGAGAATCGAGGTGCGAGCAAAAAGTACATGAGGAGGTTCCTCTTCTCTTATCGCGGAGTCTTCTGGAAAGCGTCGAATCGAGTGGCCGGGCGGAACCGGTTCGGTTCGGACCGGATCGCGGCGGCCGGAGGGGCGGGATCGACTCCCGCGACGCGACGCGCCGGGCCGCGGGCGTTCGCCGTCGTGTCACGACAGCTTCGCGCCGATCTGCTTCCGCGCGATCAGCACGTCGGTCATGTCCACCATCCCGTCGCCGTCGAGGTCGTCGAAGATGTCGTACGTCGTCCCGATCGCCCGGTAGACCGTCAGCATGTCGGCGCTGCTGACCACGCCGTCGTCGTTCACGTCCCCGTAGAGCACCCGGAAGGCCTGCGCGAAGCCCGTGCCGCCGGCCAGGGGGTTGCCGGCCGCGTCCTTCAGCGCGTCGGTCCCGCTCCCCGCCAGCAGGGTGCTCAGGCTGCCCTTCGACACCGCCTTGATGCTCCAGGTCAGCGTGTTGCCGCCCAGGCCGCTGAATCCGGTCGTGGACAACCCGGTGAGGCTGTTCACGTCGCCGCCGGCGATCGGCTTGCTGAACACCACCCGGATGCCCGTGATCGTCCACGGCAGGTCGTACCGGCTCGACCCGATCAGGTTGTAGCTCTCGTGGCCGAACAGCACGCTGTAGGACACCACCTGAGGCGCGATGGCGTCGATGACGATGGCCTTGTTGACCCCCAGCGAGCCCGCTGCGCCGGGCGCGGGCAGGGTGAGGTCGGCGGGTCCGCCGCCGATGGAGATCGTCCCGCCGTGGAGCGTCAGCGCCGCGGCCGAGGCCTCGTCCAGCGGGTTGGCCTCCTGGCCGGCGGCGACGGTGTAGACGAAGGTCAGCGTCGCCGTGCCGCTGCCGCTGCTGTAACTCGCCGTGCCGCCGGAATTGAGCGCGAGCTGCGGCGTGCCGGTGACGGTGACCGCCCCGCTGAAGCCGACCGTGATGGCGATCGTGGCCCCGATCCCGTAGGTGCCGTCGGGCGTAATCGAGCTGACGCCGGTCACGCCCCCGGGCAAGAGGTTCGTCAGCGAGAAATTGGCGGTGGCGGCCACGCCCGCCGCCGACGCGGTGACGGTGTAGCCGCCCGCGGTCGCGTTGGCCGTGGCGGAGACGCTGGCGTCTCCGTGGGCGTCGGTGGTCGCCGAGCCGGCGCTCAGGGCGGCACTCGCACCGCCGGTTGGCGTGGTGAAGGTGAGGGAGGCCCCCGGGATCGGGGCACCGGCGTAGTCCTCGGTCAGGACGGCCACGAGGGGATTCGGGAACGCGGTGCTGACGATGGTGGATTGCCCGCTGCCGGAGGCGACGGCGACGGTGTAGCACTGTTGCTCGAAGGCGCCGATGTCGACCGGTCCGGAGCCGGGCCGAGGCGCGCCGCGCTGGTCGGTGGTGACGCCGCTGACGGCGACGCCGGCCCCGATGGCCGGGCTGCCGGGGAGCAGGGCCATGGTCTGCGTCGGCCCGCCGTACCAGCCCAGCGGGGCCAGGCCGGGGACCTGCGAG
>DAIDHB010000143.1 GCA_027452145.1 Planctomycetales bacterium | reverse complement strand
GTCCTATAACGACTACATCTGGCCGCTGATCACGATCAACTCGAACGACCTCCAGGTCGTCACCGTGGCACTGACGACCTTCAACTCCGGCTTCGGCATCATCGACTACGGCCCGCGCTTCGCCGGCTACCTGCTCTCGGCAGTGCCCTTATTGATCATGTTCTTGCTCGGCATGCGCTACTTTATCCGAGGATTGACAGCGGGAGCATTGAAGGCGTAGCTGGTGACCCCTCTCACCCTAACCCTCTCTCCCCCGCGAGGAGAGAGAGGGAACGAGGTGGGGCCAGCGCGGCACGGCGTGGCTGAATATCGGGAGCGCTGCCTTCCAGGCGGCACGGGTTTCCCTCACCCCGGCCCCTCTCCCGCTCGCCGCGGGAGAGGGGCCGGGGGGGCGGGCGTCGTACCCTCTCCCGTCGCAACGGGAGAGGGCAAGGGTGACGGATCCCCGGGGACGGGCGAAGCGACGCCCGTCTCGGGGTAGTGTTTGGGGAGATGCTTCACTCCGTTCAGCATGACAGGGGGGGCAGCGACCGATGCCCATGATGCCAGGAGAGGTGGCGGCCGCTGCCCATGGGCCGCCAACCCCCCCAGTCAGGTTCCTCTCCCCTCGCGGGGGAGAGAGCCTGCCCTGAGCCCTTCGCTTCGCTCAAGGGGAAACTCCGCGAAGGGACAGGAGGAGAGTGGGAATCTCGGCGCCCATCCTCCTCCCTCACGGCACCTGCCAGGCGTAGGTCGCGGTCACGCCAGCCTGGGCGCGGTAGTACGCGCCGGCCTCGGTCGCGGTCGCACCCGCGTTGAACTGGCCGACGTTACCCCAGGTCTCGTTGCCGCCCACCCCGGCGCCGCCGCCCACGCTGAGGCTCAGACCGGTCATAAAGCCACTGAGGTCGCTTGCGCTCGGCGCGGTCGGCGTGTTGATCCAACCGCCGGTCGTGCTCGTCGAGACCGGCAGCGGTGACCAGCTCGGACCAGCCGACCAGCCGCCGCCGATGTACATGTGGCCGTTGCGGTCGGAGGAAATCTGGACGATCGGCGTGACGACGTTGGGCAACCAGGGCACCTGGAAGCTCGTCGTGTGGGTGACGTAGTCCGGTCCGCGTAGCAGCCAGGGCGGGCGATTGGCCGGGACCGGCTTCAGGCCGCTCGGATCCTGGAGATTGAGCGGATTGTTGCCGGCGTAGACGTAGAGATTCGCCTGGCCCCCGGCCAAGAGGAGCGGATCCCGCGCGGTCCAGCGGCCGGTCTGGGGATCGTAGTCGCGCAGTCCGAAGCGAACGAACCCGGTGAGCGGATCCGCCAGTCCACCGGCGAAGCCGATCGGCAGGTCGAAGGTCGAATCGGTGCCGGTCACGTTCAGGACGTTGCCGAAGCTGTCGACGCTGATCGCCTTGAGAACGTTGCCGCTGGCGTTGCTGATCACCCGTGGCGTGCCGAGCGAGTCGGTCGAGACGTAGTCGTAGCTGCCCGCCCGCGAGAGTGCGAACAGGTGGCCGTTGTCGTCATAATAGTAGACGGTGAGCACGCCGGTCGGATCCCGACTGGCGGTCAGCTCGAAGGGATTGTCCGGGTTGCCGTAGAGATACTGGGTCGTGCCGCTACTGTCGGTCCGACTGACCCGCCGGCCCAGGCCGTCGTAGCTGTAGGTCACGCTTTGCCCGCCGACAGTGGCCTGGAGCAATTCGCCGGTCGCGCTGTACTGGAAGGTGTCGCCGCCGCGCGTCGCCAGGTAGCCGTCGGCGTCGAAACCGTAGCTCGTTGTGCCTTGCTGCTGGAGCTGGTCCTGGGCGTCGTAGGTCGCGGTGCCGCTCGTGCCGTTCGTCTGGAAGCTGATGCGGTTGCCATTCAGGTCGTAGCGGTACTGCTCGACTGAGTTCCCGTCTTCGCTGACCCCGGTCAGCTGGCCGATCGCGTCGTAGAGATAGCTATAGGAGTGGGACGTGCCATTGGTCATTTCGACCTTCTGACTGAGCTGGCCGACGTCGTTGTAGCTGAGGGTCTCGGAGTACACCGCCTGGTTGTTGACCGTGTCGACGCGGCTGGCCAGGCGGCCCAGGCTGTCGTAGGTGAAGGCGCTGCTGAGCGTCCCGTCGCCGATCTGGCTTACCTGGCCGCTCGGACCGCTACGGGTGAGGGTAAACGGACCTTCGCCGGTCAGCAGCCCGTCGGCGTCGTAGCTGAGTGCCACGTTCACCGTATCGCTGCCACTGGTCAGATCAAGGCCGGTCCGCTGGAAGCTGTTGTCGTAGGTATAGCTGTATTGCCCGCTCGCCGCGCCGCTCCAGGTCGTGCCGCTGAGCAGCGAGCCATTGTAACTGAAGCCGATCGTCTGGGCGGTCCCGGTGACGGTCGGGGTGCGGCTGATCTGACTGATCTGATCGGTCGCCGCGCCGCTGGTATAGGTGACCCCGATCGTCGCCTCCGGATAGCTCAGACCAGCCGGCCGCGCCGAGCTGTCGTAGAGATACGACACCGTCCGGCCGCTGGGCAGGGTCACCCCGGTGCGCTGGTGATCCTGATTGTAGGTCGCGGTGCTGACGCTATTGCCGGGCAGGGTATAGCTCGTCGGCAAGTTCAGCGCGTTGTAGCCGAAGGTGTGGACGGCGCCGTTAGGCATGGTCACCGTGGTCAGGTTGCCGTTTGGATCGTAGCCGAAGGTGTAGGTCGCGCCGTTGGCCAGGGTCGTCTGAGTCAGTCGGCCGGCCGCGTCATAGCTGGCGAGGGTCTGGTCGCCGGCCACGTCGGTCAGACTGCTTAGCTGGCCCTGAGTGTTGTAGGCGTAGGTGGTACTCTCGTTCCCCTGGGCGCGCTTGGTCGGGCGTCCCTGACTGTCGTAGCTGGTGGTGATCGGCGAGATCGCTGGATCGGGCTGGTCGGAGACGATTTGCCCCTGGCTGTCTAAAGTCAGCACGTTCTGGCGGCCGGCCGGACTCAGATTCGTGATCGTGCGGGACGCGCCGGCGTAGGTGCTGGTCGCGGTCCGGCTGCCGTTCAAGGTCACCGTGTCGGTCTGGCTCGTCACGCTGGTTGGATTGCTCGAATCGAAGCTGGCGGTGCGCTTGAAAGCCAGGGTCGCCGCCGGACCGGTCGAGAGCGCGAGTGTACCGGACCCCGGAAGCGCGACCCCCTCGCCGAAGCGCGGGTCTGCGCCCTGGGTCCAGCTCGCGCTGGCGCCGTTGGCGTAGCCAAGCTGATGACTGCCGTCGGCGCTTTGCTGATCGGTTGCCTGGGCGAGGCTGGGACCGGTATTCACCAGATCGAGCGCGCCGGTCGCCGTCTTCTGGACCAGATAACTGCTCGTCCGACCGAGCACGGTCGTCACGGTCACGGTGTAGGTCCCGCTGCTGTCGACGCGGCTGAAGGTCAGCGAGCCGCGGGTCGGGTCGGCCTCGCCGGTCAGGTGCCCCTCGGCGTCGTAGCTGTAGGTCGTCTGGTTACTGTTCGGGTCGATGGCGCTGGTGATCAGGCCGCCGCTCGTGCTGGTGAAACGATAGGTGTTGTAATCCGGGTCGGCGATGCTGGCCAGGTAGCCGTTTCCATCGACCGTCAGCGACGTCGTCTGGTCGAACGGCGCGACGATCGCGGTTGGCTGGCCGTTGGCGTCGCGCTGGATCGTCGTGACGTTGCCGTTGCCGTCGGTGATTGTCGTCAGCAGGCCGGCGCTGTTGTAGCCGAAAGTCAGGATGGTCGCCCCGGTCAGCGCGTTGTAGGTTTTGAGCTGTCGGCCGGCGCTGTCGAAGGCATAGACCTCGCTCCCACCTTTCGACGGAATCAGGTAGCCATCCTGGGACAGCGAGGGTAGCCCGAGGCCGAGCTTGCGCACTACCGCCCAGCCATCGGCGAAGTAGAGGTCGCCGTCTGGGCCAAACGCCAGGTACGCGCCGGTGCCGAGTGGCGCCTGGGTGGCTGGCCCCCCGTCGCCGCAGGTATTCGTCGGCGTCCAGTCGCAGAAGTCGTCATTGCCGGCGACGGTGCTGATCGTGCCGGTCGGGTCGACCTTCCGAATGACGTCGTTTTCGTCAGAGCCGACTGTCGGCTCGAAGAAATAGATGCTGCCGTCCGGACCGACGGCGAGCGAGGTGGGATCGTAGAGACCGGCCTGGGTGGCCGGCCCGCCGTCGCCGCAGAGGTTCTGCCCATTGGAATAGTAATAGTTGCCCAACGTCCAGGTACAAGCCTGGCCATTCCCGGCCACCGTCGACATGATCCCGTTGGTGCCGATCTCGCGAATCAGATTATTGCCGCCGTCGGAGATGAATAGGGAGCCGTCCGGGCCGAGCGCGAGGCCGTTGTGGGACTTAAATGCTGCCTGCCCGGCCGGTCCACCGTCGCCACAGGGACTCGTCGACGACCAGGTGCAGACCTGGCCGGTGCCGGCGATGGTCGAGATGATTCCGCTCGGGTCCACCTTGCGAATGACGTCGTTGTTGGCGTCGGCGATGTAGAGGCTGCCGTTTGGGCCGACGGCGAGCGAAGCGGGATGGCCGAGACCAGCCTGGAGCGCCGGCCCGCCGTCGCCACAGGTATTCGTCGGTGACCAGCTATTGCAGGTCGGACCATTCCCGGCCACGGTGGTAATAATCCCCTCGGGTGAGACGCGGCGGATCGCGTGACCGTTGGCGAAGTAGAGCGAGCCGTCTGGACCGACCGCGATGCCGCTCGGCGGAGCGCCGAATCCGAGCTGGGCCTGGGTCGCCGGGATGCCATCGGTGCAACATTGCGTGCCGCCGCCGGCGACGGTCGTGATCGTCCCGCTGGGATCGACTTTTCGAACCCGATTGTTCGCCCAGTCGAGGATGTAGACGCTGCCGTCCGGGCCGACCGTGATCCCGTTGGGATAGTTCAGCTCGGCCTGGGCGGCTGGCCCGCCGTCGCCGGCGAAGCCCTGGGTGCCGTTGCCAGCGACGTGCTCGATCACCGTCGGTAGCGACTGGGCGCTCCGCTGCGAGCCGTCGCCACTATAGAGCACGTGTCCGACCGGATCGTATTCGTGGTGGACGTCGACGGTCCAGCCGCCGAGATCGCTGGAGGGCCGTTTCGCGCTGCCGATCGTCCCCGACCAGGATTGCCAGAGCGCCACCTGTCCGCGTCCGCTATTGATTCCCGGGACCGCTGCCGCGGCCGACAATCCGGCCGGCTGCGCCCTGCTGCTCGCCCGAGCCGGCGGACTGCTCCAGCTACCAGTCGCCGGGACGCCGTCGTAGGTGAAATGGCCGAAGACCGCGGCCTGGGCGGCCAGGCTATTGAGCGTGCCCGGATCGAGGTAGACCAGCGGGTAGACGTAGCCGATCTGGACCTGCACCGGCTGCATCCCCTGAACCGGCCGTCCGTAGGCGTCGAGGCCGTTCCAGGTGAAGACGTAGCTCTGGTTCGAGCTCGCCGGGAAGGTCTGGACAAAGTGCTGGCCGGCGACGTCGACGATCAAGTCGATCGCTTGCAGGTTCGGCGGCAGGGTCGCGCCACTCAAGGGAATCGTCAGACGGTCGGCCGCGGTGTTGCCGACCTGCCGGTCGCTCTGGTAATGGAGCGTGTAGGAGGTTCCAGCGATCGGAACGTCGTAGCCCACGGCCTGTCCCTGGACCAGGATCGGATCTGGACCGTTCGGAAGCTGGTTCTGCACGTCCGGCGGAGCGTTCTGGTAGGGTGCCGGCTGGTTTGGTGGCAGGGATCCGGGTGGCGGGCCGGCGCCCCAGTTGAAGTCCCAGGGCCGGGCCGGCGGCGGGGTCGGCGTATTCGTCGGCGTATCGGTGTCAGTTGGGGTCGGGGTCGGCGTATTCGTCGACGTGCTCGTCGGGGTCGCGGTCGCGGTGTTCGTCGAGGTCGGGGTTGGCGTCGGCGTGAAGGTTGACGTATTCGTCGGCGTTGGCGTGTCGGTATCCAGCGGATTGATCGGTGTCGGGAAGCCGCTGCAGACGGTCGAGGTCGGGGTCGGCGTGTCGGTTGGGCTAACGATCGGGGTGTCGGTCGGCGTGCCGGACTGGCAGACCGCGGTCGCGGTCGGGGTATCGGTGCTGGCGGCCTGAATCGGCGCGCTCGCACTTGCCCCGGTGGTCGCGGTTAGGGCAGTCTGGGCTGCGACTCGGCTACCGTAGGGGCAGGCCCCTGTGCCTGCCCCGCTCCCGCCATCGCGGTTGTTTCCGCACCGGACCGGGGCGGACGACGGGGCGGCCACGGAGGGACCGCCCCTACGAGCCCCCGCCTGACGGCCGAACGCCAGCGCCGCTTGCCGTGGGGTGATCGACACGGCGCCGGCCGAGGCCGGCTGGGCGCTGCCGCCCGGCACCGCGTTCCCGCTCGCGCCCAGGCTCGTTCCGAGCGGCACCCGCCAGAGCGTCTGACCGATCGAGTAGAGACTCGCCAATTCTGACCGCTCGGCGTCGCCGATCCCGAGATTCTGGTACTCCGTCGCCGTCGCGGCGACTCCGTTGCCGTCGACGTCCAGATCAGCCTCGCCGTTCGGGCCGTTATCGTCCAGGATCCTGACGATCAGCCCGTTCGCCTCGGGAATCCAGGCACCCTTCGTCGCGTCGTACTCGCCGACCGGCACGAGCTGGCCGACGAGAAAGCCCAGAAAATTCTCGGTGTACTCCACGACCGGCTGGTTGAACTGGACGCTCGTCGCGCCGGGCGTCGCCAGCTCGGTCGCGCTGAAGGCAACCGCGTAGGTGTAGGCGGTCGACGACGGAAGCTGACCGGGCATCGCAGCCGGGCCGAGGCTCCCCACGGTGTACTCGGTCGCCTGGATGTGGACCGTGCTCAGCGATTGGCTCGTGCCGTTGCTGAAGTCGAGCTGGGCGGTCGTGTAGGGCGCGAAGAGCAGCGTCGCCTGGCGGGTACCAGCAGCGCCATTGATCAGGCTCCCCTGCGCTGCCTGCTCGAGATAGGCCCCGCCCGACGTGTCGATCGCCGTGAGATTGGGATCGCCCTGGATCAAGGCGACGTCCGGCAGCCAGGTGTAGTCCCCCCACGGCACCTGGACCTGGCGCTGGGCCGGGAAATAGCCGGCGAGCTGGTAATTCACCGTCAGCGTGCCGCCGCCGTTCACCGCCAGGTCAAACATCCCGTCGGCCCGGCTCAACGTCTGGCCGAGCTCGGGATGATTCAGAATCGAGATCGTGACCCCGGGCAAGGGATTGCCGCCCCCATCCAGGACCCGGCCGCGGAGCACCGCCGCCTGCTGGAGCTGGATCGTCCCCGAGACGACCCCGGTCTGGATCGGATTATTGCCGGTGTAGAGAAACTGGGTCGCGGCAAAGATGTTCGTCGCGGCGCCTGGATCGAGCGGCGGTGCCACCGAGGCCGGATCCGGGGGAAGGCCGCCGGCCGTGGCCGTCGCGGTCGGCGAAGCGGTCGCGGTCGGTGAGGCGGTGGGCGTCGGCGTGGACGTTTCCGTCGGGGTGGGCGAGGCGATGCTTGTCGGAGTGATCGTCCCGGTTGCCGTCGCCGTCGGCGTCACCGTCGAAGTAGCCGTCGGCGCCAGCACGTCGATCTCGCCGGTCAGGGAAGGATTGTTCGCAAAATAGTACGGGTAGATCCCCGGCTGGTTAAACCGGTAGGAATACGCCTGGCCCGGAGGAATGGTCGCCCCGAACGTCACGCCGTTGCCCATCGCCAGCAACACCCCGGTACTCGACGTGATCGCCCGGTCTGTCGTCTGGTTTTCGACGGCCGGCAGATACACCTGGTAGCCCAAGGCACTCGTAACGGTCGCCGTCACGGTCAGGGTTGGCGTAGGTGAGATCGCAGGAGGAACGCCACTCACGAGAGTCTGGGTCATCGACGTGTAGTTGATCCACGTCACGCCTACCCCAGCGGCAACTTGGGTTGTCGTAAGGTCGAGACCGGAGTCGGTAATGAGAACCATCGGTCCACTTGCCGAACCACGCTGGCCGTCTGGCGTCGTGCTCGCCGTCTGAGGATCGGCTGCCGCGGCCGACGAGAACAAAGAGGTGACGTTACCGAGGACCGATGCAATGAGAAGGAGGAAGATCAAGGTACGCCAGCCACGCTTCGTCATCAGATCAAGACCTCACGCCAGCCAATCCGCAAGGTTCATGAAACGGACAATCCGAAGACACCAAGTATAACGTGCAGACAATTCTAGCGCGTCCGACGAACCGAGCGCCAGGGTTAGCGGTTACCCTCGGTTAAATCTGGGTGGAGATCTGGTTGATTTGGTGGGAACCCCTCTCACCCTTGCCCTCTCTCTCCTCGCGGGCTCATCGTTATACATAACTTTGCTGGTTGACAAGCTGGTCAGGAAGGAGGTCCGGATGCTCTTTCAGGAAGCGGTAGGCTGCCACCATGTCGTTGAGGCGACGCAGTCCGCGCCAGAGCGTCTGGACGCCGGGCTCGC
>DAIDHB010000142.1 GCA_027452145.1 Planctomycetales bacterium | reverse complement strand
GTCGCCGCGGGCCCGGTGTACCGGCTGCTCGGCAAAAAAGACCTGGGGACCGCCGAGTTCCCCGAGCTGGAGAAGGCCCTGATCGACGGCGAGCTGGCATTCCGCCAGCACAAGGGGGGGCACACCACCTGGCCGAACTGGCCGACGTTCCTGGAATTCGCCGGCCGCTACATCAAGAGCCCCGCGCCGAAGGCCGCGGGCTCGCCCGGCCGCGAGTAGAGCCGGGCGGTCGACGTGGCGAGTGGCGAGTGAATGCCAGGGAGCCAGCCCTTCTGTTCGGCGCGGGTCTCCGACCCCGCGCCCAGCAGGAGGACGATGTCGAGCCCGCGCGAAGGTCTCGGGCTTCCCGGGACCGATTCCGCGTCGGGCCGTACCTCATCACCGGCGGAGGGCGGTCAACAAGGCCGCCGCCGGAGGACGGTCAGTGCGAGGCCACGGGCGAAGGCGACGGCCCGGGCGGTGCCAGCACGGGGGCGGCCTTCGCCTTCGCCCGGCGGGCGGCGATCCGACGTATGGCCCCGAGCTCCTCGTCGACGCGGTCCTGGATGCGCGTGAGGCCGTCGACCTCCTCATAGAGCTGCTTCATCCGGGCGATCTGCGCGGGGTCATCGTGCCGCGAGCGGCGGACGGCCGGGTCCCTGCGGGGTTTTTCCCCGCCGGCGAGCCGGGCCTGGGTCGCAGCCTGCTCGGCGGCGTCGGCGCGGCGGATCGCCTCGCGAGTAAGGTGGGACTGCCAGGCCATCCAGCCCACGACGGCGGCCAGCGCGAAGCCGCCGGCCGCGGCCGTCAGCCAGTGCCGCCGGCGCACCTTGATGCGGTCCACAAACGCCCGGATGCCCTTGACGTCCATGTCGTGGCCTCCTTGCCTTCCTGGAGTGGAGTGTGACAATTCCTGCCCGCGATAATGTCCGGACGCGGCCGAACGCAGGAACGAACGGACGACCGAGGGAGCCCGCGTGTCGGCATGACACCACTCCCCGGGGCTTCGCCGTTCCGTTCCGCCCGGCCCGCTTCTATCGGGCTCGCCCCGAACGCAACAGCGACGGAATGGGGATAAATAGGATATCCAGGTCGCCCCGGTCGATCAAGCCCACTTCCCAAAACACCCAGGACACAACGAACACATTCACCAAAACCCGATCAAATTGCCGGATCCGGCAAGCCGGCAAGCCCCCGCTTCTCTGCATGAAATTCGGACTCACAAGTTAATACGAGCCCTGATAATCCGGCTCTGAATTCTCTCGACAAACCGGGCTCGATGCCCCGGGTCCTCCGTCCCGATGGGCCTCATGTTGCTTTTTGTGAACAGAGAGACGACATCGTTGCTTCCAGTCGATCAATCTGGTTATGATGTGACGGTCGATCGTTGTTTCCTTATGGGAAGAAGCGGCGCCCGCTGTGTTGGGGCGCGCGTCGGGACGTCGCGAGGATTGGCCCGGCGGGTTGATCGCTGGAGATCCGCGGCCGGGTCATTCGCGAGGCTTGGGGGCCGTCGTCCCGGGGCACGAATCCCCTGGGAAAAGGGGTGGTGGCATGACGAAGCGCAGGTTTCAGGACACGTGTCTGGTTACGGGGCTCGCCGTGCTGGGGCTGGTGATCGCGCGGGGGCATGACGCCCAATCCGGCGCGATGGCCGGCTCGATCAGCATCTCGGGCGGGGTGATCTCGGGCGGCGGCGGCGGCGGCTCCGACCCGCCGTATGACTATGTGTTTGATGTCTATCTGACGAGCGGCTCGATCTCGCCCAGCTCGCCCGGCAGCCTCAGCAGCATCACGATCAACGGCCTGGTCGGTGTGGCGAGCTATTCCTTCGCCCAGGCGCATCCGGCTACGGGGATGAACTCCCAGGGGTCGACGACGTCGCAGCCGCCGACCAGTCCGCCGGCGAGCGAGACCTGGATCGTCCCCAGCGGCGGGATTGCGACGTCGTTCATCTCGCCGTCCACCGGCCCGCCCACGGGAACGAATTTCGAGAGCAACGTGACGTGGAATTACATCCTGGGGCCGTCGACGATCACCTGGTCGGGCACCAATATCCTGCTGGGCGTCTTCACCGTCGAGACCGCGTGGGTCAACTACGCCGCGAATAGCCCGCCGGTCCAGATCGGCAGCACGCTGACCTATAGCTACAATGTCGACGGAACGCCGGGGGCCTCCGGCCAGCCGGGCAGTCCGCCGATCATCGTGCAGTCCCTCCCCGAGCCGTCGTCTGTGGTCCTGATGCTGGCGGGCGGAGCGATCCTCCCGATCGCGTCGCTGTACCGCCGCCGGTCCCGCATTCGCCGATCCGCCTGAGCGTCGTTGAGCCGAGCTCCGGACCGAACCGTCCAGTCTGGACACGATCTCCACCAGGGCCCCCGCCGATGCCGTCGGGGGCCCTTTTTCGTCCCTGCCTCAACGACACCCGGGCAGCTCGTCGACGTCAGGCGCCGCCGGGTCATCCGGCCCGAGCACCCGCACGAAATCCCCAGGGCGCGGGAAAGCCAAGGCACCCGGCGACTCACGTCGCCGGTTCGCCGGAGTTGTGCCCTTGGGCGCCGGGTCAGCGCGACCCGGGCGAAGAAGGCACCCGGCGACTCACGTCGCCGGTTCGCCTGGCGGAGTTCCTAGCGGACGGCCTCGACCAGGGTGTTCAGGATCGCCTGGAACTCGGGGCGCGACTGGAGGACCTTGATGTCGCGATCCGCCTTGATCGGGCCCGCGAGGGCCGGATCGGCGTCGACGGCGTCGCGGAGCAAAACGACCGTGCGGGTCAGATACACGCGGGCCAGGTAGTCGCGCTCCTTCTCGGGCACCTTGCGATCCGCGCCGATCTGCGCGACGAGGCGGGCCAGGGCGCGGGCGGCGTCGAAGCAGGCCTGGGCGCGGCGGGCGGGCGGGACGGCGCGGGGCACCTCGAGGGCCACCCTGGCCGACTCCTCATAGGCGCCCAGCTTGCGGTCGACATCCGCCAGGGCGATCAGGTGCTCGGCCACGGCGAGCCGGTACGGCGGGGCGTTGTTGCTCAGCTTGACCGCCTGGCGCTGCTGCTCGACCGCCGCGGTCAGGGCCGAGCGGGCCTCGGGCGTCTTGCCGGCCCCGTCGAACCAGGCGCCCTGGCTGGCCAGGACGACGCCGAAGTGGTTCCGGAACTGGGCCGCCCTGGGCGCGGCGTCCACCAGCTTGTGGAAATCGGCGACCGACCGCTCGTAGAACGGGCCGGCCTCGGGCGCGCGGTGCACGGCGACGAGCACCTCGGCCATGTTCAGCTCGGCGATCGCCAGGTTGTGGAGGTCCTCCGCGGCCGGCGAGGGCTTGCCGGCGAGCTCGGCGGAGATCGCGATCGAGCGCCGCAGCGCATCCTCGGCGCCGGGGCGCTTGAGCCCGCCGATGTTGATCAGGATCTCGGCCTGCCGGCGCCGCCAGTCGGCCGGCCGGTCCTTCGCGTCGCGCGAGTCCAGCAGGGCCAGCGCGCCGTTCAGCACCGCCTCGGCCTTCTCGGGCTTGCCGGCGTCGGCCAGCACGGCCCCCTGGTTCCGCAGCGACGTCGCGCGGCGGACGCGGTAGTCGACGTTCTCGGGGTGGTCGGCGACCAGCTTCTCGTAGGTCTCGGAGGCGCGCCGGAAGGCCTCGTCCACGCCGGGACGGCCGAGGGCCGAGAGCGCCAGCGCGATGCTGTCCTGGGTGTCGGCCACGTGGAGCCGATATTTGGGCCGGTCGGGGAACTCGCGGGCGAGCGCCGCGTGCTCCTTGCTCGCCGCCTCGAGCGACTCGAGCGCGGCCTCGGGCTTGCCCTGGCGCATCAGGACCTGGCCCAGGTCGTGGCGGGCGACGGCCAGTTGGAGCCGGACCGGCACGTCCTCGGGCGATTTCGCGTGGATCGCCGAGTTCACGGCGACAGCCTCGCGGACGAGCGGCTCGGCCTCGGCGATCTGGCCCTCCAGGAGCAGGACGTCGCCGAGGATGTACAGGCCGCGGGCCAGCTCGCGGCGGCACTCGGTCCGGTCGGGATAGTCCTCGGTCAGGCGCCGGGCCAGCGCGACCTCGCGGCGGAGGAAGGCCTCGGCCTCGGCCGGCCGGCCGGCTTCCTGGAGGAGCCAGCCCAGGTTGTTGCACGCCTTGGCCAGTACCTCGCGATGCCGCGAGACGGTGGGGAACTCGGCGACGAGCTTCTCCAGCAGCTCGATCGCGCGGCGGTAGTCCTGCTCGGCCGCCTTCGGCTCGTTGAGCTCGCGGCCGACCACGCCCCGCACCTCATGAGACGCGGCCAGCTCGTTGCGGGCCTCGGGGTGCCTGGCGTCGGCGGCCAGGGCCCGCTCCAGCTCGGCAATCGCCTTGCCGAAGGTGGCCCGGGCGTCGGCGAACTTGCCGTCGAGCCGCTGCAACTCGCCCTGGCTCTTGAACGTCTGCCCCAGGCGGACGACGTCGTCGATCGTCGCGGCCGCGGCCGCGGCCGCGGCCTTATCGTTGCCCTTCTTCTTCGCGTCGCCGGCCAGGGCGAGCTGCGCCTCGAGGGCCTGGCGGTAGAGGACATCGGCCCGGCCCCGGTCGGCCCCCCGGTGCACCAGCAGGTCGCCCAGCAGGGTGCGGGTGCGGGCCAGCGACCGCCTCGCCTCGACGGCGATCCCGCCGTCGCCGCCGCCGGCCGCCAGGGGCTCGAGCAGGCCGATCGCCTTCTCGTAGGCGGCCTCCGACTCGGCCAGCCGGCCGAGCTTGCGCTGGAAGTCCCCCATCTGCCGCCACGCCTGGCCGTGCTCGAGCCGGACCTCCGGCTTGCCCGAGGCGCGGCCGGTGAACTTCGCGTAGTAGGCCAGGGCGTTCTCCAGGATCTCCTTCTGCATCGGGTCGAGCTGGTCGTCGAAGGCGATGTCGGCGCCCCTGGCCAGAAGGTTCACGGCCTGGCGGGCCTGCTCGCCCTGGGTCTCGGCCTCCCGGCGCTCGCCCGAGATGACCCAGGTGCTGCACGCCAGGGCCACCGTGGCGACCGCCAGCGTGGCGACGCCCGCGGCGACCCTGGTCCGGTGCCGCCTGGCCCAGCGCATGGCCTTCTGGGTCCACGGCTCGGCATACGCCAGCACGGGCTCGTCGGCCAGGTGGCGGCGGACCTCCTGGCCCAGCTCGGCGGCCGACTGGTAGCGGTCGGCCTTCTCCTTGCGGATCGCCTTGAGGCAGACGGCCTCGATCCCGGGCGCCACGGTCGGCACGACCTGCCGCGGCGGCGTCGGAGCCTCGTTGCAGACCTTGCGGATGATCTCCGAGGTCTTGGGCGCCACGAACGGCGGGCGGCCGACCAGGATCTCGTAGAGGATCGCGCCCAGGCCGTAGATATCCGTGCGCTGGTCGACCAGGTCGTGGCGGGCCCTCGCCTGCTCGGGGGCCATGTAGGCGGGGGTGCCGAGCAACTGCCCCTGCATCGTCCCCTCGGGCCCGGCGCCCGACTCGGGGACCTCGCGGCCGGCCGAGGAGCCGGCCTGGCCATTATGGCCCCCGGCGCCGGCGCCGGCGCCGGCGCTGCCGTTGCTGCCGTACCCGGATCCGGCCTCGCCGGGCGCGAACGTCCCGGGCGAGGTGGCGTCGTCGAGGTCGTCGGGGGGCGTCAGGTGATCGTCCAGGGCGGGAGCCGCGCACGTGACGGCGGTCGCCGCCTCGGGGACCAGGCGATCCGATGCCATCGCCTCGGTGGGCGCCGCCGGCTGCGGCGCCGGCGGCCGCGCCGGGTCGGGGCCGACGCGCTTGGCCAGCCCCCAGTCGAGCACGATGTGCTCGCCGAAATCCCCCAGGACCACGTTCTGCCCCTTGAGATCGCGGTGGATGATCCCCCGCGAGTGGGCGTAGGCCACGGCGTTGCAAACGTCGACGAACGCGGTCAAGAGGTCGTGCAGCTCGACCGGGTCGGCCTCGCCGGCGGCCCGTCGCTTGTGATACGCGCGGATCGCCTCGCTCAGCGTGCGGCCGCGCACGAACCGCATCGTGTAATACGGCACGTCCCCCTCGCTCAGCTCGTAAACCGGGACGATGCCGGGATGCTCGAGCTGCGCCGTGATCTTGGCCTCGTAGAGGAACCGCGAGCAGACGATCGTGTTGTCCGTCTGGTCGGGCCGCAGCTCCTTCAGCGCGATCTGCCGGCCGAGCGAGCCGTCGCGGGCCAGCCAGACGCGCCCCATGCCCCCCTTGGCGTGCAGGTGGGTCAGCGTGTAGCGCTCGCGCGAATCCGCGTCGCCGGGCGAGAGGCTCTCGAGCACGACGTGCCCGCCCTGCCCGGCCGGCCCGGCCGGCGCCGGCACGCCGGCGGGGTCGAACAGGCCCGAGGCGCCGGCCAGCCCGCTCATGGCCTCCCGCGAGCGGCCGTCGAGCGTCGCGGCGAGCGTGGCGTGCGGGTCGCCGCCGTGCGAGGCCAGCTCGTGGGCGACCGTCGCCTCGAGGTCGGCCTTCTGCTCGTCCGTCATCAGCCCGCGCCGGACCAGCATGTCCCCCAGGCCCGTCGTCGGCTCCGCGGCCATCGAGGCGCAGGTCTCCGCCAGGGCGTCCGCATCCACCGCACCGTTCTGGAAAGCGACGACCCCAAACAGCAGATTTCGTTCGGT
Source organism: Planctomycetales bacterium (assembly GCA_027452145.1). Taxonomy (GTDB): domain Bacteria; phylum Planctomycetota; class Planctomycetia; order Isosphaerales; family Isosphaeraceae; genus JAKAUH01. The sequence continues at coordinate 39,849 of DAIDHB010000142.1, read as the reverse complement.
GTCCATGAGTGCCTCGTCATCGGTTCGCAACGGGTCGGTCAGATTGGGCCAGGTCAGGTCAAGTGAGGTCAGGTCAGGTCAGGTCGTCGGTCCGGGTCGCGCGGCCCGCCGGTATCCCCACCGGCCGGCCCCGGCATCGACGGCGAGCGGCCGCCGCGGCCCGCATCTCGATTGTCAAATCAAGCAGTGTAATCCATTTGCGTAGCATTGAGAAGAGTCGACGCCGGCGCGCCTGCAACCGCCCGGCCAGCCCCGGCGAGCCGGCGGCGTTCGTCGCCGGAGGCTTTCCCCTCGGCTGATGTGAAGGGATCGTGGGAAACGTGCGGGCGGGTCGAGAGCGAAGCCACATAAGGCCATGCCGCGTCGTCGCTTGCACCAATTCGCTCCCCCTCGATCCGTCCTCCGGGATCGATTCCAGACACAGGCTCTCAGCCAGAACCCGGCGACTCACGTCGTTGGTTCGCCGCGGGGATGACCCGGCGGCGGACGCAGCCGGTTCGCCCGATTCCTCCTCCGGTCATCCGTACCAGGCCGCGCCGACGCCCGACAACAACCGGTGCAGGTCATCCCGATGCGCAACATCCCAGGGGTTACCCGGCCGACCGGCGGAAACCCCTCACTCCGACCCGATTTTTTTTGGATCGCGGCCCGATCCGACGGGACCCGACCGGGTGGCGCGGGATCGGCGGGCGGGACCCGCAAGGCCGCCCGGGGCGGTCCGGCGGCCCGATCGCGACCTCTCCGGACCGCTCGCCGACCGGCCGATGCCGGGAAGGTCCCCCTATCAGGGTCCCCGGCCGGTCGGATATCCTCGCTCAACGGGCCGGGTCCGCCGGCAGTCAACCCGGGGCCGCCCGCCGCGGGCGGGCATGCCGGGGAGCGGCGATCGGCGGGGCCTCGTGGGACATGCCAGTCCCGGCCGGTCCCGGCCGGTCCGATCCGGTCCGGGTCGTGGGCCTGGCGACCGATCGGCCCGACGCGGTCCGATCGAATCGACGTGACGTCGGCAGGGTGCGAGGTCGTCGGCGATGGGGGGGATACTCGGCGCCCGGGTGATGCCGTGCCCGGCGGAGCTTCGTCCGGCGGCGCTGGAGGTCCTCTACCGACGGATGCCGGCCTCGCTGCGGGGGCACCTGATCGCCGAGGTGCTGGCGGACGCCCAGGCCGGCGACCTGGACCTCTCGGGGCTCTGGGTGGTGCGGATCCGGTCGGGGCGGATCGTCGGCGCGATGATGACGCAGGCGCTGGCCGGCAAGGTCGCCGCCGTCTGGCCGCCCGAGGTCCGCCCGTCGTGGCGCCGGGCGCCCCTGGCCGCCGCCCTGGTCAAGGCGGCACTCGAGAGCCTGTCCGACCGCGGCTACCGCCTGGCCCAGGCCGCACTCGACGAGTCGGCCGGCCCGCAGGCCGCGCGCGACCTGGCGCGCGGCGGCATGCCCCACATCACCGAGCTCCTGTACCTCGAGCGCAAGACGGCCGCCCCCCTGCCCTGGTCCGAGTCGGAACGAGGCCACGACCGACGTGAGGCACCGGCAACGGCAGCCCCGGACTTCACCTGGCGCCCGTACACCCCCGCGATCGCCGACGAGTTCCGCGCGGCGCTCCAGGCGACATACGAGGGGAGCCTGGACATGCCCGAGCTGGAGGGCACGCGCTCGCTCGAGGACATCCTGACCGGGCACCAGGCCGCCGGGTTGTTCGTCCCCGCGCGCTGGCAACTGGGGATCCTCCCCGGCGAGCCCGACTCCGGGGCCGTGCTGCTACTGAACGAGGCCCCCGGACGCGAGGCGTGGGAGGTCATCTACCTGGGCCTCACTCCGGCCGCCCGCGGCCGCGGCCTGGGCCGCGCCGTCATCCGCCACGCCCTGGCCCTCGCCGGCAGGGCCGGCGCCCCGGTCCTCGAGCTGGCGGTCGACCTCCGCAACACGCCCGCCGTGCGGCTCTATCGCCAGACCGGTTTCACCCCCCGCGACCGACGCTCCGTCCACCTCGCCGTCTTGCGCGGGCCGGCCTGAGCCGGGCACTCGCGGGCGTCCGTCGTCCGTCGTCCGTCGTCTCTTCTCCGCCGTCCGCCCGGAAATCCAAAAACCATCTTACAATCCAATTAGCTTTATGTGTTGTGTCCTTTGGATATGGGCCGGGCGGATGACTGACGCGACGACCGACGGGATGGTAGAATCGAGGGTTCCCCGCCCTGGGCGGAGGATCGTTATCGTCTGCCTGGCGTGTTCCGGGGCGTGGACGGGCGATTCTCCATCGCCCCGGCGGGCGAAACCGACCGGGTCCGGGCCCCGGGGCTCATCCGCCGGCACCCATACCCGGGGCGGTGGGCCCTCGCCGGCGTGATCAGCCCGATCGATCCGCCGGTCGAGACGGCCGATGAGGCCCGGTACCGGGTCCTCGAGGAAACCCGGTACCTGCCGTCGGATGGGCTCGGCTCGGCATGGCAAGTGCGGCGATCGCGGGTCCTGGCGGTCCCGCGGCATCCCGACGATGGCCCGCGACCCGGCCCTCGCGACGATCCGCGCGCGAGCGTCCAGCACCCCCTCGCCTCGAAAGCGCCCGGAGCAGCGTGATGGCATCTCACAACGACGACCGAGACGAGGGGCTTCGAGCGGCCGCCCTGCACAACACGAGGGCGATCCTCCCCGCGCCCGCGCAGGCGCGCGACGAGGAGTCCCTGAGGAAGCAGTCGGAGTGGCTCCGGATCACGCTGGCCAGCATCGGCGACGCCGTGATCAGCACCGACGCCGACGGCCGCGTGACGTTCCTCAACGGCGTCGCCGAGGGCCTGACCGGCTGGCCGCAGGCCGAGGCGATCGGCCGCCGCCTCCAGGACATCTTCCCCATCGTCAACGAGCGGACCCGCCAGCCGGTCGAGAATCCGGCCCTGCGCGCCCTGCGCGAGGGGGCGATCGTGGGGCTGGCGAATCATACCGTCCTCATCGCCCGCGACGGGACGGAGCTGCCGATCGACGACAGCGCCGCCCCCATGCGCGACGAGTCCGGGCGCCCCGTCGGCGCGGTCCTGGTCTTCCGCGACGTGACCGAGCGCCGGCGCGCCGAGGAGGCCTCGGCCCGCCTCGCCGCCATCGTCGACTCGTCCGACGACGCGATCGTCAGCAAGACGCTCGACGGCATCATCCGGTCCTGGAACGCCGGGGCCGAGCGGCTCTTCGGCCACACGGCCGAGGAGGTCGTGGGCCGGTCCATCACCCTCATCATCCCGCCCGAGCGCATCGACGAGGAGCGGGCGATCCTCGAGCGGCTCCGCCGCGGCGAGCGGGTCGAGCACTTCGAGACGGTCCGCGTCGCCAGGGACGGCCGACGCCTCGACATCTCGCTGACGATCTCGCCGATCCGCGACGCCGAGGGACACATCATCGGGGCCTCGAAGATCGCCCGGGACATCACCGAACGGAAGCGGGCCGAGGCCGCGCTGCGCGAGAGCGAGGCGCGCTTCCGCGCGATCGTGCAGGCGACCCCCGAGTGCGTGAAGGTCGTCGGCCCGGACGGCACCCTCCTCCAGATCAACCCGGCCGGGCTCGCGATGGTCGAGGCGAGCGAGGCCGAGGCCGTCGGTGACGGCGTGTATCGCCTCATCGCCCCCGAGGATCGACAGGCGTTCCGCGCGTTCCACGAACGGGTCTGCCGGGGTGAGGCCGGTACGCTGGAGTACGACCTCATCGGGCTCCAGGGCACCCGGCGCCGCATGGAGACGACCGCCGTCCCGCTCGCCGACCCCTCCGGCGGGTTCGCGCACCTCGCCGTCGCCCGGGACGTGACCGGGAAGCGGCGCGAGGAATCGCTGCTGCGCGGGCAGAAGGAGGTGCTCGAGCTCATCGCCCGGGATGCCGCCCTCCCCGACGTCCTCACGGCGCTCTGCCGGCTGGTCGAGGAGCAGGCCGGCGACGGCATCCTCGCCTCGGTCCTCCTCGCCGACGACGGCGGCCGGCTCCGGCACGGCGCGGCCCCGAGCCTGCCGGACGCCTACAACCACGCGGTGGACGGCCTCCCGATCGGCCCGGCCGAGGGCTCGTGCGGCACGGCCGCCTTCCGCCGGGAGGCCGTCTTCGTCTCCGACATCGCCGCCGACCCGCTGTGGGAGAAATACCGCGACCTGGCCCTGAAGCACGGGCTCAGGTCGTGCTGGTCGCAGCCGATCCTCGCGGGCGACGGCTCCGTGCTCGGCACCTTCGCGATGTACCACCGCGCCCCCCGGCAGCCGGACCTGACGGACCTCAGGCTCGTCGACCTGGTCCTCCGCACGGCGGCGATCGCGATCGAGCGGGCGCGGGCCGCCGAGGGACAGCGGCGATTGCTCGCCGAGATCGAGGCCGAGCGCGGCCGCCTCGAGGAGGTGTTCCGCCTGGCGCCCTGGTTCCTGGCCGTCCTGCGGGGGCCCGACCACGTCTTCGAGCGGGCGAACGAGCAGTACGTCCGGCTCGTCGGCGGCCGGCCGCTGGTCGGCAGGACGGTCCGCGAGGTCTTCCCGGAAGTCGAGGCCCAGGGGTTCTTCGAGGTCCTGGACCGGGTTTACCTCGGCGGGGAGCCGTACGTCGGAAGAGATGTCCGGATCGCCCTCCGGCAGCGGGACGGCCGGCTGGAGGAGCGGATCCTCGACTTCGTCTACCAGCCCATGCGCGACGCCTCGGGCGCGGTCTCCGGCATCCTCGCCCATGGGATCGACCTCACCGAACGCAAGCGGGCCGAGGCGGACCTCGCCCGCGTCACCGCCGAGTCCGAACGCCGGCGGCGACTCTACGAGACGGCGCTGTCGAACACCCCCGACCTGGTCTATGTGTTCGACCTCGACCACCGCTTCACCTATGCCAACGAGGCGCTCCTCGAGATGTGGGGCCGCACCTGGGACCAGGCCATCGGCCAGACCTGCCTGGAGCTCGGCTACGAGCCCCGGCACGCCGCCCTGCACGACCGCGAGATCGACCAGGTCGCGGCTTCCAGGCGCCCGATCCGGGGCGAGGTGCCGTTCACCGGGACGAAGGGGCGCCGCATCTACGATTACATCTTCACCCCGGTGATCGGGGCCGGCGGCGAGGTCGAGGCGGTCGCCGGCACGGCCCGCGACGTCACCGAACGCAAGGCGATGGAGGACGCCCTGCGCCAGGCCGACCGGCGCAAGGACGAGTTCCTGGCACTCCTCGCCCACGAGCTGCGGAACCCGCTGGCGCCGATCCGCAACGGCCTCCAGGTCCTGCGCCTCGCCGACCGGGACGCCGACGCCCGCACCTCCGCCCGGCAGATGATGGAACGCCAGCTCGGCCACATGGTGCGGCTCATCGACGACCTGCTCGACATCTCCCGCATCAGCCGCAACAAGATGGAGCTCCGCCGGGCCCGGGTGGTGCTCGCCGACGTCATCAGCGGCGCGGTCGAGGTCGCCCGCCCGATGATCGAGGACGCCGGGCACGAGCTCACCGTGGCGCTGCCGCCGGACCCGATCCATCTCGACGCCGACCTCACCCGGCTGGCCCAGGTGTTCGGGAATCTGCTCACCAACAGCGCCAAGTACACCCCCCGCGGCGGGCACATCCGGCTCGCCGCCGAGACCCGAGGGGAGAACGTCGTCGTCTCGGTCCGCGACGACGGGATCGGCATCCCGGCGGCGTCGCTCCCGGCCATCTTCGACATGTTCTCGCAGGTGGACCGGTCCATCGAGCGCGCCACCGGCGGGCTCGGAATCGGCCTGGCCCTCGTCAAGGGCCTGGTCGAGATGCACGGCGGCACCGTGACGGCCGAGAGCGGCGGCGAAGGCAAGGGCAGCACGTTCACCGTCCGCCTCCCGACCCTCGCCGCGACCTCGGACGCCGCGGCCGACGCGGAGCCCGACGAGCCGCCCACGCCCGGGGCGAGACGGCGGATCCTCGTCGTCGACGACAACCACGACGCGGCCCTCTCGATGGCCATGGTGCTCAGGCTCCAGGGGAGCGACGTGCGCACCGCCCACGACGGGCTCGAGGCCGTCGAGGCCGCCGAGGCCTTCCGTCCACAGGTCATCCTGATGGATGTCGGGATGCCTCGCCTCAACGGGTTCGACGCGACCCGCCGCATCCGCGAGCGGCCCTGGGGGCAGGCCGCCACGATCATCGCCCTGACCGGATGGGGCCAGGAGGGGGACCGGATGCAATCCAGGACCGCCGGGTGCGACGGCCACCTCGTCAAGCCGGTCGACCTCTCCGAATTGCAGAACCTCCTGGCGGAGCTGGAGAACGACGGCCGTTGAGCCGATCGCTCGCGTCCCGTACCCAGGGCCGAGAAACCTCACAGAAACGACCGCCCGAGCGTCGCGTGGAGCGCCACCCGCGCGCGAAGCAACCCCGACGAATCGCCCGAGCCGACGCCCAGCCGGCGGACGGCGAAGCGATCCGTCGAACCCTGGCGGTTGATCCCCTCGTACGAGGCAAACGCAACGCGATACCCGGCCTCGGCGGCGATCAACCGGGTGCGACCGTCGAACGAGCCCGGCCAGCCGTAGGGATACGCCAGCGCCTCGACACGCCGGCCGAGCCGGTCTTCGAGAATCCGCCGCGAGCCGACCAGCTCGGCCCGCTGCGCCTCGTCATCCAGCCCCGCGAGCCGGCGGTGGCTGTGCCCGTGCGAGCCGATCGCGAGGCCCGACTCGGGGCTGGTGAGGCGGCGGACCTGGTCCCAGTCGGCGAACAGCGCGCGGGCCATGGCCGAGGGATCGTCCGCGACCCCGGCGCGCTCGGCGAGCATCCCCAGGAACCACGACTCGTCGGCGATCCGCCCGCCCAGGAAGGCGTCGATCACCGCGCGGATCGCGGCGGGGCGAGGTGTCTCGGCCAGGTCGATCGTCAGGGCCGGCGGCTCGTCGGATCGATCCGCTTCCCCCTCGGGCCGCAGCGGCAGCTCGAGACGAGTCGCCCGCGTCTGCTTGATGATGCAGGCGACGCGGTCCCACCACGGCAGCCGGGGCTCCTCGAGGAACGCCGTGGGCAGGAAGAACGTCGCGGGGATGCCGCGCTCGCGCAGGATGGGCGCCGCGACGTCGAAGTTGTCGCGGTAGCCGTCGTCGAAGGTGACGAGCACGGCCGGCTCGCGCCACGGCTCGGCCGACGTGAGGCGCTCAATGGCCTCATCGAGCCCCAGGACCCGCGGGCCGCGCGCCAGCCAGTCGGCCTGCGCGCGGAACGATTCGGGCGTCGCCGAGATGACCGGGTCGTAAAACGGGTCCGCGCCCGGCTCGGCGATCCGGTGGTAGGTCAGCACGACCAGCCCCGGCCGCGCGGCGCCCAGGCGCTCCATCATCCGGACCAGCCCGATTCGGCCGAAGATTCGGGCGAGGTATTCGCGCTTGTTCTGCATCGCTTCCAGTCGTCCAGGGCCCGCGGCGATCACTCCCAGGCCACGATCGTAAGCCAGACCCCGCCGCGACGCCACCGCGCTTCTCGGCCGCCCCTTCCGGGCTGACGACTGACTACGGACTACTGACGGGCGATAACTGCATAGTATGCTGTCCATTATGGGATCGGACGAATCCCGACGCCTGAATCTTGAGCGATCGCCGCGCGCGGCGCGGGGCGACAGGAGGAGGGCCGTACGATGGCGGTCATGACGCACGCGGCGAGCGGCGAGGGCCGGCGGGAGGTCTTCCCGCGCCTGGGGTTATTCGTGGCATCCGGGCTGTTGATCGGCCTGATCGCAACAGGGGCGGCAGCCCGGTTCGCGGGCGGCGGCGGTCCCGGTCGATACGTCGGGGCGGCCGGCCTGGGCGCGATCGCGGGCCTGTTCGTCGGACTGGGTCGCGGCGTATGGCGGCCGGGCGCGGCGGCCTCGCCGCCCGGGCCGATCGATCCGGCCGAGCCGGCCGCCCGGCTGTGGGATGCCTGGCTCGACGACGGCCGCGACCTCGACTTCGAGCGGCAGGCGGCCGAGCATCACGAGCCGGCGGACCCGCGACCGCAATCCGTGGCCGACGCGGCCGAGCGGCCCGCGGCCGTGCGCCCGCGGGTGATCTCGCCACGGACCGGCGAGGCCATCCGGCTGGACGACGAGCTGGGCGAGCGGATCGAGGAAGGCGGCGGCGGGCTGCTCGTGGTCGTGGGCGAGCCCGGATGGGGCAGGAGGACCGCGATGCTCCACGTGGCGGCCGTGCTCCCGCCCTGGGCGCGCGAGCGGGTCCGGCTGTTCGGGAGCCGGCAGGCCGACGACCTCCGCCTGGTCAAGTTCACCCCGGCCGGCCCCGATGCGCTGATCGTGATCTTCGCCTCGGGCCCGGGGGCGCGCTTCGACCCGGCGACCCTGGCGGCCATCACCCGGGAGCTCGGCATCCCGGCAGACCGGGTGGAGACCTATCGCCTGGCGCCCTGGGACCAGGACGACGCGATCGAGTACCTGCTGGCGGCCCACCGCGACGCCTGCGCCTCGGTGATGGCCCGGCTGGGGCAGTCGGGCGATTTCTCGTACCTGGGCGGCATCCCCGAGCTGGCCGCGATCGTGCTGGACCGGATGGCGCGCGACCGGTCGATCGCCGACGCGCACGAGGCGATGCGCCTCGAGCTGGCGGACCGGCTCGGCACCGACGACGGCCTGCGCCGGCGGGTCGAGACCCTCTGCCTGGCGGCCGTGCGCCGGCAAACGGACATCCTATCGGAGGTTCGCGGAAAACCGCTGCCGGATCACGTGGCCCGCCTGATCCGCCACCGACCCACGGTCCTGATGGTCGCCGCCGACCGGATCGCGGCGATCGTCGAGGCCGGGCGCGCGGACCCGGCGCTGGCCGGCCGCCACACCCGCGAGCTGATCCGCGAGGTCGCGGGCCGGCTCGTCGGCAAGCCCGCGGCGATCGACGTCCTGACCGGCTGGATGAAGCCCCGGCATCGCGGGCTGCACCCGATGGCCGCCAGCCTGCTGTGCGCCGCCTCGCCCGACTGGCGGCCCGAGCCCGGCGGGCGGCCGAACCTCCAGGGCGCCTATCTCACCGGCGCAAAATGGTCGGGCGTGGACCTCGCCGGCGCCGACCTCCGCTCGGCCGACCTGTCCCGGGCCGACCTCCGCTGGGCCAGCCTCGAGAAGGCCGACGCCCGCAATGCCGTCCTCTCGGGTGCCGACCTGACCCGCGCGAACCTGAAACACGCGGGCGCCAGCGACGCCGACCTGACCCGCGCCAACCTGTCCCACGCCGATGCCTCGAGCGCCGTACTGAGCCGGGCGAATCTCCAGGGCGCCAGTCTGACCCGTGCCAGGCTGTGGCGGGCCTGGCTGCTCGGCGCGCGGATCGACGGCGCCGACTTCTCCGGCGCCAGCCTCGACGACGCCCTTCTGAGGGAGCTGCCCCTGCGCCTGGCCCGGTTCGACGGCGCCCGGTTCGGCGGCGCGGACCTCCGCGGCTGCGACCTCGAAGGCATGGAACTGCCCGGCGTCGACTTCCACGACGCGAAGCTCAACCGCGCGGATCTGACCGGCGCGCGGATGCCCGGCGCGAACTTCCAGGGCGCCGAGCTGCGTTTCGCCCGCCTGGCCGAGGTGAGCTGGCGGGGCGCCAACCTCCGCGACGCGGACCTCCGCGGCGCCAGCTTCCACCTGGGCTCGACGCGCAGCGGCAAGCTCGACAGCCCGATCGCCTGCGAGGGGAGCCGCACGGGGTTCTACACCGACGACGACGCCGACCTCGACCGCCACGTGAAACCGCCCGAGGAGATTCGCAAGGCCAATCTGCGCGAGGTGGATCTCCGCGGCGCCGACCTCCGCGACGTGGACTTCTACCTCGTGGATCTCCGCGGCGCCCGCTACACCAGCCGCCAGGAGCCCCACCTCCGCCGCTGCCGCGCGATCCTGGACGAGCCGGTGGGGTAGCGCAGTGCCGTTGCGTGGCACACGGGCGAGAGATGGAGGTCAGAGTCCGTCCCGGGAGCCCACGAAGTGGGCGCCAGGACGTAGCCGGGGGGCGTCAGCCCCCCGGAACCCCAGACGAACCCTCATCTCCCCGCCATCATGTCACCCTCCCGGCCGCGACCCCGCGCGGCGGGGTCGCGGCCGGGAGGGTCCGTCGCGAGGATTCGAGGTGTGGTGCCGCGATCCGAGCCCGGGGGGCTGACGCCCCCCGGCTACGTCCGATCGCCCCCTGACGGGGGCTCCGGGCCCTTCCGGCACGCACTCCTGGTCGGCCCGGCCCCTCCGTGAGCCACCCATCGGCAATGCGCTCTCGCAGTGATGACGCCGGCATGAAAGTAGGTCGGGCAGTCTTGCCCGACGGCGCCTGAGCGTCGGGCAAGACTGCCCGACCTACTTGAAACCGGCGGCTCACGTCGACGGTTCGCCTCGGTCCGGTACGCGCCGGCTCACGCCGCCGGGTTCCTGACCAGGGCTCGCTCAATGCTGGGCTGCCATCCGGTCTCGACGGCGGATACGGCGAGACGCCGCACCTCGCAACAGACCTCCTCTGCACTCTCGCTCCCGATCGGTCCATTACCGGCCCCGCCCGACTGGGAATGATCCCCGGCGCCGATCCCCACGAGATCCGCAATCCGATACTCGCTCACGCTTGACTCTTCGAGCAGCAGGATGACCTCGTCCCGCAGGAGATAGGCATTGGCGGGATCGACGCGCAGCACGCCCGCCTCCAGCTCTGGACCGAGCCTCTCCCCGTCGAGAAAGCGTGAGGCGAGCCGTGGGATGACGACGAGATTCTCGTCCGTGAGCAGGAAGAGATGCCCCCCGGCCGAGAGGAGAGTGTACGCGGTGTCCTCCCGGAGATCCCCCAGGCTGAAGGCCACGGGCTCATTTTCCTCGAGCACATTCCGGCTCAGGAAAAGGACGCAGTCGCGGCTGACGCAGGCCGCGGCGAACGGAAACGCCGCGTCGCCCAGCGAGCAGACGTCGACGATGTCATGACCCTCGAAGCGATGATGAATCGCCGAACGTGGATTCGACTCGCCGTCCAGGTCGAGGGCCAGCAGACCGTCACGCCGTCCGGCCGCCGCGAAGGCATCGGTGCTCCCCGCATCCCCGAGGCGAACCAGCCGGTAGAAGTTGAAGGGCGCCTCCGGCGGAGAACTGATCCGGACGCTGACCTTCTCGCCCGAGACCTCCAGGATCAGGAGACCTTGATCGGCGATCGGGGCCAGGAATACCCCCGGGCGCCCGGCGAGAACGCCGTGAGCACCCCCAATAGACGGGTGCGAATAGCCGACGAGGCGGCTGATATCGGGACCGATCCGCCGGCCGACGACGATCTCGTTCCGGGAGCTGGCGGCGAAGAGATCCCCTGAGAATGCGATGTCGTTAATCGTGTCGGAGGCGATGGTGTAGGAGATTGTCGGCGCGAATACGACGGACACCACATTCCCGTCGCCGAGATCCTGTGAACCTGGCGACTCGATGATAAAGCGGCCATCCTCCGAGCCGAAGCACCGAGTACGCGTCCAGGGACAATCGCCGACCCAGCTCGTCTCCCACTGCGGCTTGATAACATTTCTCGGAATGCGAGTCATATCGACTTCCCCCTGGCCCAGCCGCTTTCGTCTGGACTCGGTGATCAAGCCCGCGTCTCGCATCTTCGCCAGTACTTTGAGAGGTGCAGGAGACTTGCGTCGGCGCCGATCTTGATCCAGCCTCATGATCGGCCAGACCGGGTAGCCGTGCCAGGCGTGGCCCGCCTGAGCCACGGGGAATTCGGCGACCTGCTCATCGCGTGTCCCCAGGGCCATGACTCTGCCCTCCGAAAGGCGAAGGCCATAAAGATCCCCCTTCTCGTTGGAGAGATCGTGGAAGTCGCCCATGTCGAAGACGGCGAACTCCTCATCGTGAGTCATCTCGGGTAGCCACCGGGCGTGCTCCGAATATCCGGCGTTGTGGTGCTTGTCGTGGAAGAAATACTCGTAACCGCTCCGTCGTGTCCGCTCGGGATGGAGCGGCCCGGGATAGTGGCCATTCGGCATGGAAAGACGCTCGGCTCAAGTCCCCGAAGATGAAAACACGACGGCAAACAGGCTTCTCCCTTGATCTTACCGAACCCCGCACGCGCCGGCGAGGACGCCACCGGATCACTCCACCACCTCACGTATACCCATAATCCCCCTCCAGCGGCGTGAGGTGAAACGCCGGCCCGTGCGGAACAAGACCCCGGCGGTCGCGGATGTGGAACTTCACCGAATACCGCGAGACGAACCCGCACCGGCGGAGCGCCTCGGCCGACCAGGGCGTGCTCGCATACGCCTGCACGATGTCGGCACCCTGGCGGCCGAGTTCGCGCACAATCGCGGTAAACGCGGCCTGCCAGCGCGAAACCTCGGTATCGTCGAGCAGGCAATCGACGACCTTGCCGATCCGCGTCCGGCCGCGGTCCCGCGGGATCACGTTGAGCAACGCAAACCCGCGGAGCGCACCCGAATCATCACGGAAGTGCCATCCCGTCATGTGCTGGCGCGGAAACGCCAGGAAATCGTTCAGACGCGCCGGATCCCGTGAGGTAAATACGGCGTGCTCGCCGGCCGCCCGGACGATCGGCGCGATCTCGTCGCCGAATCGCTCGACCGACAGCATCTGGAGACGAGGCACCGAACCTCGCCCGATCCCCGGCGCCCGGAGCCGGCCGATCGTGTCGCGCACCAGGCCCAGCGCGCGCCTCGGCAGGTTCAATCCCCCGACGCGCAGCCAGTAGCCGGGGCGCAGGACTCGCGTGTACACCGGGACCAGGCTCCGCAGGTCGTAGCCGGCCCGCTCGCCGACGACCAGGGCCGACGGACTGACCCCCAGGCCGAACTGCGTCGGCACCCCTTGATGCGCCCGGCGCATCAGGCTCATGCCGACCGCCCGGGCCCCGGGCGAGCCCAGCCAGTCGATGATGTGGATCGTCTCCACCCGCCCGCCCGCGGCCTCGAGCGCCCGACCCTCGAAGGCCGTCCGGCACAGGCCCAGGTGCCCGATGATCCGGCCCGATTCGTCCAGAGCGACGTAGCTAAGGGGCTTCGGCCCGGCAGGAGTCGCACCCTCCCCTCCGCCCGCCTCGGTCTCTTCGGGAGGGCGAGCCTCCCGGCGAGCCGGATTCTCAGGCTCGGCAGGAGCCTCGCCCTCCCGATTCGGGGACAGGTTCGGCGGACTGCGCGACTCCGCGCCCAGGTACTTCCACCGCAGCACCTCGGGCGCGGCGAAATCGGCGTCCGGGTCCGCGTGGAAACCGGCGGTGAGGAACCGGCTCAGCTCGGCGAGGTCCCTGGGCTCCAGCGGGCGGATGTCGCGGCTCATGGCGCGGCCTTGCCCGTCACCTTCCGGATGAACTCCACCTCCGAGGCGATGTACGGCGTCCCGTCCGCGCGGAAGATGTCGTGGAACCACACGGGCGGCTCCGAGGCATACGGCTTCTGCCACGAGTCCCACGGGTAGATCGTCTGCGACTTGCCCGCCACGAATCCCCAGTTATACGCGCCCACATGCTCTTTCTGGAAATAGGGCAGCATCGGGTCGAACCGGCTGCCCATCGGCCGCGCCATGTACTCGGTGCAGAGGATCGGGCGGCCGTAGCGCTTTAGCGATTCGACGTCCTTCTTCAGCTCGGCCAGCGGGCGATAGTTGTGGAAGCTGATGACGTCGGAGTGATCCAGCATGAAGCGATTCGCCGGCGAGAGCTTCTCGGGATCGTCCAGCCGGCCGATCCAGACGCCCGCGGTCAACGGCTGCGAGGGATTGGCCTCGCGCGCCCAGGAAAAGGTTTTCTCCAGCAGCGCCAGCGCCAGCTCGGGCTTCCCCTTCGGCTCCAGGCGGCCGTAGCTGTTGCCGTTGGTGTTATCCGGCTCGTTGAACAGGTCCCAGGCGTGGATGCGGCGATCGTCGCGGAACTTGCCGATCACGCCGGTGACATAGGGCTTCAGCGAGTCGTGCCGCGCCCGGTCGCCGAGGATCCGCGCCCCGGGGCTCTGGACCCAGCCCGAGTTGTGCAGGCCCGGCTTCGGCGCGCGCTGCTTGCCCAGCTCCGGCGCAGGATCCCACACGGCGTCAAAGACGACGAAGACCACGCCGATTTTGTGCCGGTCGGCGATCTGGAGGAACCTGTCCATCCGCGCCAGGAAACCCGGGGCATCCTGCTGCCAGAGCAAATCGTGGAGGAACACGCGGACGCTGTTGAACCCCAGGCCCTCGGCCCATCCCAGCTCGCGGTCGATCGCGGCCTCGTCGAAGGTCTCCGCCTGCCACATCTCGAGCTGGTTGATCGCCGTGCTGGGGATGTAGTTACACCCGACGAGCCAAGGGTGCTCGCGGGCCCAGGCCGCGGCCCGTTCCCGCGTCCAGCGCCCCGGCGCGGTCGCGGGAGCGGAGGACGATGCGGCCTCCTGACCTCGGGCCGCCCGCGGCGAGTGCAAGTCGGCGGCGCCCAGGATGAGCGCCAGTACGGTCAACAGGGCCAGGTCGAATCGTCGCTTCATGGAGTGGTTCCTTCGATGTCAGGAAAGTCGGTCATACGTCCTGGCGAACCGGCGACGTGAGTCGCCGGGTGATTTCTCTTCAGGCCTGACCCGGCGACTCACGTCGCCGGTTCGCCAGAAGGGGGATGACCCGGCGACAGGGCGTGAGTCTACCAGAACGCATCGCGGATTCCGAATCCCCGCCGCGGGGCATCGTATCGGGGCCCGTCGTGTCGCGTGCCGCGAAAACCACGCGCCTTCGCATTGCCCGTTTCGGCGATCCGGGGTAAGTTGGCCGAAGATCGGACCATCTTCGCGATGGTGAGGAGCCGACAACAAGGAGGTTGCCATGCCGAGGACCGCCCGCCGCACCCTGGCGTTCGAATCGATGGAGGGCCGGATCCTGCTCTCCCACGGGATGAGCCACCACCATTCCGTGGCCATGCACCGGGACCGCGCCGCGATGACCCACTTCCTGCTCAACGGGTCCCTGGTCGGCATCCCGTTCGGCACGGTCGGGCCCGACGGCATCAACGTCTCGTCGTTCACCCTTACCGGCCGGACGCGATCGATGGGTAAGGTCGCCGCCTCGCTGTCGATGACCGACAACGTCATCGCGCCGGGCAAGCAGCCCGACCTGAGCAACGCCACGTTAACCCTGGCCAACCACCGCGGCAGCGTGCAGATCAAGACCGCCGCCTCGCCGGGAACCCGCTACATCTTCATCGTGACCAGCGGCACGGGCGTGTATTCCTCGGCCTACGGCTCGGGCGTGGCGGCCATCAGCTACAACGCCCGAATGCACGAGTATCAGATTGCCCTGCGCTCGAGCAGGTACTGATCGATGACGGCGGCATGAAAGGAGGTCAGGCTGTCCAGCCTGACAGGGCTAAACCGTCAGGCTGTCCAGCCTGACCTCCGTGAGAATCGTCCTCACGGGGAAATTAAGCCGAGCCGTCCCCACCCGACCCGAACACTTACGACCATTTCCGTGCACAGGAGCGGCCCGTCGATCACCGGCTTCGGCCGGCGCCTTCGCGCGTCGCCAGGAATTCGCACATGATGCCCAGGCGCGGCGGGAAGTCTCGAAAATGAGCCCGGCCCCGTGGGCATCTGCATCCTCAGATCGATCCCCCCCCGAATTCTCGTCTCGACGGGAGCCTCCTGTCACGCCGCCAATTCACCCCGCGTAACATCGATGATTGTGAACCACCTCGGGGGTGGTCGTGATCCCGCTCGGGCGATGCCGCCCCTACCGGTTGGCGCCATCAGCCGGCCCATCGGGGACGGAGCGCGACCCGAGCGCAGTTCTGGAGCAATTCGGGCCTTTTTGGCGTTAAAGGCAACATGAAGCGGGCATTTGTTGCCGGAAATCAACACAGACCTAAGAATTTCATTCCGGGCCGTCAGGCGACCTTGAATAACCCTGCATGATGGACCTACAACAACATTGGTGATATGCAGAAGTAATCGATGGAGATAGAAGTCCAGATAGTCGTCTCGCCAGACAGACCCACCATGGAATGAGCAGCCGACGGCCGTGAGCGAGAGCATTGGGACCGGCCCTGTCCGGAACCGATGAATCGAGCCGGAGCCGGAAGATCAAAACAGTGAGCAGGCGCCGAGAGAGCGGTCGCGCGGCGTCGCGGGCACGGACTGCCCCGACGCGGCGCGGCTGTCGCCGGGGCCGATCCCACACCGACAAGCGGACCGCGTGAAGGCGCGAGGCCGATGTTCGTCGTCCGCGCCGACGTCCCCTGAAGCCCAGGAGTTCGAGGCACCGACTACCCGACCCAGAAAGCAGGCCGAGCCGTCGCCCCCGATCCATGGCACGACGACGGCTCGAATCCGCGGCCCGGCCGGCCGGACACCGGCGGAGCCGAGCGGAATCGAGAAGGAATTCGATCCGAAGAGAGGCTTTGCGAGACCGAGTGGTCTCCTGACCCGTATCCGAATCACCACCCAGGAAAAGCACCATGATGTTTGCAACACGATTGATTGCGGCGGCCCGTTCGGCCAAGGCGACGACGGCCGTCGCCGTGCTCGTGGCGGCGGCCTCGATGGCGACGGCCCCCGCGACGGCCCGCGCCGGATCGATCACCTACACCACGTCGCTCGGGGCCCAGAACGGCACCAAGGAACCGCTCGACGCCAAGGCCGTCTTCACGCTCAAGTCCGGCGAGATCGACATCACGCTCACCAACCTCCTGTGGAACCCGAACGACGACGCCCAGATGATCAGCGCGCTGAGGTTCACGGTGACCGGGGTCACCGGCACCGCGAGCCTGAACTCGATCAGCGGCAATACCTCGACCATCAACTCGTCGGACGGCACCTATAGCACCCCCAGTCCCATCAGTTCGTCGACCCCGTGGAAGGCGTCGAACACGGGGACCTCGCTCGTGTTGAACGACCTGACCGGCAGCAAGCCGAAGGACCTGATCATCGGGCCGGACAACAAGGGCTCCCTCACAAATGGAGGAATCTACACCCATGCGCAGGGCTCCATCTCGCAGCACAACCCGGTCATTCTGGGTTCGGCGTCCTTCGTGATCGACGTCGCGGGCGTGACGTCGAGCAGCAAGCTCAGCAACGTGGTCTTCCAGTTCGGCACGACGGCCGGCTCGAACCAGTCAACCGGCATCCTGGTGCAGAGCGTGCCCGAGCCCTCGACGATGGTGATGGGCCTCTCGGCGCTGGCGATGATGGCCGGCGTGGCGATCCGCCGCCGGCGACGGACGGCCTGAAACGGCCGGCGATCGGCCCGCAGGGCCGGGTAAGAAACGTGGCGATCATCCGGCGACGGCGGCGGGCTCCATGCGGTGTCTGCCCCGTCGCCGGTGCTTTCCCCTGGCGAACCGGCGACGTCAGTCGCCGGGTCCTCCCGGTCATCCCGCCCGAGCACCCGGCCGAAGTCCCCGGGGCTTGCCGGAAGCGAAAGCACCCGGCGACTCACGTCGCCGGTTCGCCAGGATATCGCGCTGTTCTCACGACGGCGCCCCGGCGCCAATCCGTTCCTCCAGCGCCCGCCGGCGTTCCTCCATCCGCTCCTGGAACTGGCGGTGCATGGCGCGGGCGCGCTCGCGGGCGTCCTGCGCCGGCTTGAACATCTCGGCGCCGAACGGCGGGCCCATCGGGATCGGCGGCGGCGGGATCAGGCTAAATGGCCGCAGCCGGGGCCCGATCCGCCCGGGTCCGGCCTGGACGAGGGCGTCGGGCGAGGTGTCGGACTCGGAGCCCGCCTCGAGCATCGCCAGCAGCTCGTCGGGCACGACGAAGCCCAGGTCGGCCTGGAGCGCCTTGACGAGCTGGAGGTGCCGCGCGCGGAGGATCCCCGCGCGCCGGGCGTAGTCGCCCGCCGGGTGGCTCGGGTTGCGGTACAGATCCCGCAGCGCCCGGTGGTTCGCGGCGATCTCGTCGAAGCGGCGGCGCACCGAGTCGGCCAGCGCGGTGTCGGCGTCGAGCTCGGCGAGCACGCGCCCGAAGCCGGCGAGCTGCCGGTCCTCCAGGTGCGAGAGAACCTGGTCGAGCGTGCGGGCGGCGTCGCTGGCCAGCAGGTCGACCCCGGGCCCCACCGCCGGCAGCCGTGCCAGCACGCCAACCCGGACATTCAGCGCGGCGGCGTACAGCGCCCCCGCGCTGGTGAGCAGCTTGAACGCCGTGCGGGCCCGGTGCCTCGACAGCGTCGACTGCCGCAGGGCCTCCGGCTCCCGGTCCAGGCGGCCGAGCGCGTCATGCACGTCCTCGACCGGGATGCAGAACCCCATCGACTCGGCCTTGCTCGACTTGAGCGTCGCCACGCCGATCACCCGCCCCGCCGAGTCGAACACCGGCCCGCCCGAGCTCCCCGGGTTGATCGCGATGCCCATCTGCAAATAATCCTGGCCGTCGATCGTCGTCTTCGAGCTCATCACCCCGCGGCTGATCGCGTTCTCCAGCACGACCTCGTCCCCCAGGCCGGGGTTGCCGATCACGATGACGTCCTCGCCCTTGAGAAAGCGGTACGAGCGGGCGACCTCGAGCGCCGGAAGCCCGCTCGCGATCTTCAGGAACGCCAGGTCGCGGCGAGGATCCTCGTAAAGCAGCTCGGCGCGCGCCGGCCCCTGGTCGCCGGCCGGCGCCGACGGGAAGCGGACCTCCAGGTCGTCGATGAACTCGTCATCGATGACGTGGGCGTTGGTCGCGATGACGCCGGGCCGGACCAAAAAGCCGGTGCCGCTGGAGACCTTCCCCTTGACCAGCGCGACCGAGCGCTCGCACTTCGCCACGATCTGCGCGGTGGAGAGCGGCGCCGCGGGCGCCGGCTCGCGCCCTGGCGGCGGGACGGCCTCCTCCGTCGGTGGCGCCGGTGCCGGCGCCGGCGGCGCCGGCTTGCCCGCCGCCGAGCGATCGGGCGCAGGCACAGGAACACGCGCGGCCCCGGTCTCGGCCGGAAGGCCCGGGCCCGAGGCGGACAGCGACCGGATCAGGACGACGAGCGCGACCAGCCCCAGCATGCCGGCGCCGCCGAGGGCCGCGTGCGCCCACGCCGGCAACCCGCCCGCGCCGGCGGGGGCCTCACGCGTCGAGGACGATCGTCCCGCCGGATCGATGGCGTCGGCCGCCGCCGCCGCGGGCGGGCCGGGACGCGCCTTGGCGCGCGCGGGCGACGAGGAAAGCGGCGGCGGCCCCGACGGACGCGGGCTCGGTCGCGACGGCAGAACCGGAGCGGCGGCCGACGGCGGCCGGGCGACCGGGAACGCGCCCCCGCACGACGGGCAGAGGACCGTCCGGCCGAGCACCGCGTCGGACGTCCGCTGGGTGTAGCCGCACGAGGGGCACTTCAGTTCCAGCAGCATGCGAGGCTCCTCCGCACCGCTCCGCACTGGTCCCGCTTCGCGGGGCTCGACCCCCGGGAATCATCGGTCCATCCCTCTCTCAGTCTACGGCGTTCGCGGCGGATTTGCCAGGAAGGGCGACGAGACCCACCGGCCGGCGCGAGAGCCGGGAGGGGCGGGCGATGACGGCGCCTCGCGCGAATGACGGGGACGCCGCGCGCCGTGAAAAGGCGCAGGTCTTCAGCGGGTGAGACTCCCGCTCGGCAACCGGTTCGCTCCAGCCGGTGAATCCCAGCCGACCGCCAGGCCGCCGCATGGGGAGCCCACCCTCAGAAACCCACCTCCCACCATCCTCTCCAGTGGTATCTGTCCCCTGGTCTGCGCCCTCCCATTGACGATTCCAGGCCACAGGTGGAGCGATTGGAAAATGACATGTAGCCTGAATGACACTTCTGACTTGATACCGATGGTCCCACCGAATTAAATTGGGATCGGTTGCACCAGATGAGGTCGCGGCGACTCGGTCCCCGACAGGTTGCTCGGCAACGAAGCCGGTGCGGCGAAAGCCGGTTCCGCGGGAGCAGGTCGCTCCCGGTTGCTCGGACGCCATGATGGCGTGAATCGTCGTGCGAGATCGGTCGGGAGGGTCCGACCCGACCATCCGCTGTCGAAAGATGGGATGGGATCGGAAAGGGTGAGGCACCGGCCATACCCTTCCGATTAACCGGACCGGCCACGACGCCGCCCCACCGTTGGGATCGACGGCCATCATGGACTGTCTCGAATTCCTCGAAGAATCCGCGCGGTTCCTTCCGCCCTGATTGCAGAGGCCCGGACGTATCCGATCGGGCCGGCTCGAGGGCGGGCGGATCCGGCTGATCTCGTGCGCTCCCGTCGATCGAACAGAGAAACCCCGGAACATCGAGGATGGCCGATGCCTCACGAGAGCTCTCCCGTGAATCCCGCCAACGGTCCGCCCGTCCCTGGAGCCGCGAAGCCGCGGAGACGCCCGGCGTGGGCACGGCGGCGCATTCAGGGCCGCCGGCTTTTCCGCCCCGAGTCTCTCGAGGCGATGGAGCCCCGAGTCCTCCTGTCGGTCATCTCGTGGATCTCCGATTCGAGCGGTAACTGGAGCGACCCTGCGAACTGGCGGGACACTCAGGGCATCAACCGCGTCCCTGGCCCGGGAGACGACGTGGTGATCGACCGCCCATCGGCCGATCCCACGGTGACCTACGACGGGGGAACAACGTCGATCAACAGCCTGACGAGCCAGGATCCGCTCGTGCTCTCGGGTGGGACTCTGTCCGTCACCTCGACCGTGCAGGTGAACAACACGTTCCAGCTCTCCGGCGGCACCCTGTCCGGCGCCACGATCGTCGCCGGGACGACTCTCGAGGGCACCGGTACCGGCGGGACGCTCGACGGCGTCACGCTCGACGGCGGCCTCGACATGAGCACCCTGAACGCCGCCGAGGTGACGGTCGTCGACGGCCTGACGCTCAACGGCACCGTCACCCTCGGCGAGGCCAGCGGCGGCACTCATGGTTACCTCCTCTTCAGCGGCACGCAGACCCTCGGCGGCAGCGGCGACGTCCTCCTCGGCTCCAGCTCCTCCAACACGATCGGCGGCAGCGGCGACTCCGGATCGACCCTGACGATCGGGCCGGGCGTCACCGTCCACGGCAGCGATGGCATGGTCGGCTCGATCGGCTACGGCCTGGTCAACCGCGGGACCATCGCCGCCGACGTCGCCGGGGGCTCGATCGCCGTCACCGGCACCGGCTGGATCAACGCCGGCACGATCGCCGCCGACCCCGGCGCCTCGGTCAACCTCCAGGGCGACTCCTCCCTCGGCGCCGGGGACCGCTTCGACGGCGGCGGCATCTTCAACCTCCAGGGCACCCTGGACAGCACCGGCACGATCCTCGCCCTCGACGGTAGCGGCACGACCCTGCTCCTCCAGGGGGGCACGATCCGGGGCGGGACCGTCGCCGCGACGGGCGGCGCCGTGCTGATGGGCTGGTCTTATCCCGGCGGGACGCTCGACGGCGTCACGCTCGACGGCGGCCTCGACATGAG
Organism: Planctomycetales bacterium; assembly: GCA_027452145.1. Lineage (GTDB taxonomy): Bacteria > Planctomycetota > Planctomycetia > Isosphaerales > Isosphaeraceae > JAKAUH01. The sequence continues at coordinate 18,572 of DAIDHB010000142.1, read as the reverse complement.
CACCCTGAACGCCGCCGAGGTGACGGTCGTCGACGGCCTGACGCTCAACGGCACCGTCACCCTCGGCGAGGCCGCCGGCGGCACTCATGGTTACCTCCTCTTCAGCGGCACGCAGACCCTCGGCGGCACCGGCGACGTCCTCCTCGGCTCCAGCTCCTCCAACGCGATCGGCGTCGGCGGCGACTCCGGATCCACCCTGACGATCGGGCCAGGCATCACCGTGCACGGCAGCGGCGGATCGGTCGGCTCGATCACCTACGGACTGGTCAACCGCGGGACCATCGCCGCCGACGTCGCCGGGGGCTCGATCGCCGTCACCGGCACCGGCTGGGTCAACGCCGGCACGATCGCCGCCGACCCCGGCGCCTCGGTCAACCTCCAGGGCGACTCCTCCCTCGGCGCCGGGGACCGCTTCGACGGGGGCGGCACCTTCAACCTTCAGGGCACTCTGGACAGCACCGGATCCACCCTCATGCTCGACGGCAGCGGCACGACCCTGCTCCTCCAGGGGGGCACGATCCGGGGCGGGACCGTCGCCGCGACGGGCGGCGCCGTGCTGATGGGCTGGTCTTATCCCGGCGGGACGCTCGACGGCGTCACGCTCGACGGCAACCTCGACATGAGCACCGCGAACGCGGCCGAGGTGACGGTCGTCGACGGCCTGACGCTCAACGGCACCGTCACCCTCGGCGAGGCCAGCGGCGGCACTCATGGTTACCTCCTCTTCAGCGGCACGCAGACCCTCGGCGGCACCGGCAATGTCGTCCTCGGTGCTAGCTCTTCCAACGCGATCGGCGGCGGCGACACCGGATCGACCTTCACGATCGGGCCGGGCATCACCGTGCACGGCAGCGATGGCTTGGTCGGCAGTTTCAACGACTCCCTGGTCAACCAGGGGACCATCGCGGCCGACGTCGCCGGCGCCTCCATCACGGTCGCCGGCTCCAGCCTGACGAATTCCGGGACGCTCCGGGCTGTCGGCGGGACCATGAGCCTGAGCGGGGGTGACCTGATCGACTCGGGTACGATCGCCGTGGGCAGGGGTAGCGTCCTGCAAATCGAGGCCGGCCTGCAGATCGTCGATCCGGGCCTCCTGGCGATCGACCCTGCCGGGGAATTCGACGTCTCGGGGGACCTGACGGGCGACACCCGGAACGCCGACCTGTTCGCGCCCCTGGGGACCGTACGCCTCGACGGATCGAGCTCCACCACGCCGCAACACCTGGAGGTCATGGGCCAGGACCTCGGCAACGTCGCGACCGGTTTCGACCGGAACCTCGCCTACGGGACGCTGGATATCGCCACCGCCAACGTCCAGCTCGTGGACCAGTCGCGCAATTCCGCGGGAACCCCCCCCGAGGCCCTTTATGTCAACACGCTAATCCTGCCCCTCGGCGACGTGCTGGATCTCAACGGGTTGCACGTCTACGCGCGAGACGCCCAGATCGACGGAACGGTCGTCGGGGGAACCGTGGAAACCCTCGCACCGGGCGGCCCGCTCATCCTGGGAACTCCGGTACCAGGGAACATCCAGGCCCAGGGGCAGGTCGACGACTGGACCTTCTTCGGCCGCGCGAACCAGTCGATCGGGGTCGTCACGAGCACGGGCACCGGCGGCGTGCTGAGTCCCCTGTCCCCGGGCGTGAACTACGCGCAGGTCCAGGTCGTCGACCCGAGCGGCAACGTCGTGGCGACCGCGAGCAACAGCCAGTCCGGCACCGACGCGACCGATATCGGCGTGGTGCTCCCGTCGGACGGCGTGTATCACGTCCGGGTCCAGGCCGCGCCGGGCCAGCCGTCGAGCACCGGGCACTACGTCCTCGGGATCTATGACGCCCCCGTCCATTCGACGGCCGTCGCCACCAACGAGACGGTCCACGGCCAGACCGCTTCCGCCTACGCCCTGGACCGCTGGACCTTCTCGGCGGCGGCCGGGGATCGGATCCGGTTCGACCTGATCGCCGCCGACCCACTTCTCCGGTTCGACCTGGCCGGCCCCGACGGCTCGGCGCTGTTCACCGGCGCCTCGGCGAGCTCGGACCTCCTGGTGCTGCCGGTTTCGGGGACGTACACCCTGACGGCCCACGGCGCATCGGGAGCCTACGCCTTCCGCATCGACCAGACGGCGCAGACCGCCCTCACGCCGGGGACGGCCTATCAGGGCACGCTGGCGGGCAGCGCCCAGACCCAGCTCTTCACCGTGAATGTCGCAACCATCGAGCCGCTCGTCGTCTCGTTTCACGACGCCTCGCCAGGCGGCGTCACCGAGGTCGATCTCAAGTATGGATCGGCGCCGACCCGCTCCGACTATGATGATCGCTCGACGGATCCGACCGCGGCGGACCAGCGGATCGTCGTGCCCTCGGCGACCCCCGGTACCTGGTACATCCTGGTCTACACCGATTCCGTGCCGACGCCCGGGACCTACACCCTCACGGCGACGACCGCCCAGATCGAGCTGTTCGGCGCCACGCCGGACCATCACGGCAACGGCGCCGACGCGGTCCTGACCCTGTCGGGCGCCGGATTCCTCTCCGGGACGTCCGTGAGTCTCATCGCCGGGGACGGCACGGCGTATCCCATCACCGATACCTCGGTCGACACGCTGACCCAGATCACTGCGACGGTCAAGGCCGGCTCGGTCCCGCCCGGGCTCTACAGCATCAGGGTAACGGCGGCCGACGGCACCTCCGCCATGCTGACCGATGCGTTCACGATGACCCAGGGCGGCAAGGCGGTCCTCCAGACGAACATCATCCTCCCGAAGTTCCTGGCCAATCATGTCCCGGCCACGCTCTACGTCCAGTACAGCAATACCGGCGACGTCGCCATGCCGGCGCCGCTGCTGATGCTGACCGCGACGCGGCCCGATCCGAACGGCGGGCCCCCGGTATCGGGCGCCGAGTTGACCCTCGATTCCAGCCTGGCGGTTTCCGGGGCATGGGCGCCGACCCTACCGGTCGGTTACAGCACCTCGGTCCAGTTCCTCGCGAGCGGGGCCACGCCGGGCATCCTCCAGCCGGGCGAGTCGATCGAGATCCCCGTGTACTATGCCGGCTGGATCCAGAGCGATTGGAACAACGGCGTCCCGACCATCAACTTCCACCTGGGTGTCGTGAAGACCGACGACACGACGCCCATCGACTGGAACGCGCTGCAATCCGCCTCGCAGCCTCCGGGCATCGCCACGACCGCGTGGCAGGGCGTCTTCGCCAGCCTCCAGGCGCAGACGGGCTCGACGTGGGGCGATTACGTGCAGCGCCTCGATGACGAGGCCCGGTATCTGGGCACGCTCGGCGAGGATGTCACCGACGTCAGTCGCCTCTATTCCTTCGAGCTCCTCCAGGCCGACGGCCTGAGCACGATCACCCAGCTCGGCGCGTCGGTCGACGCCTCGATGCCCACGCCCGGCCGTCTCTCGCTCAGCTTCGGCCGGTTCTTCACGCCGTCGATCACCGGGCGGAACGCGATGGGCCCGCTCGGGCTGGGGTGGTCCGACTCGTGGCAGAGTTCGCTGGCGGTCCAGGCGGATGGCACGGTCGTGGTCACCGAACCGGGCGGCGCCGGGCGGACCTTCCAGCCCGACGTCCGCGACCCCAATCATTACTTCGACCAGGCCGGCGACCACGGCGTGCTGACGCCGGCCGGGGGCGGCGCGTTCACGCTCACCGAGCCGGACGGGACGGTCACGGCCTACAACGCCGACGGCACGATGGACTACGTGCAGGACCCGAACGGCAACCGGATCACCGCCGGCTACACCCAGGGCCGGCTCACGAGCCTGACGGCCTCGAGCGGCCAGTCGCTGACCATCGCCTACAACGCCGCCGGCCGGATCGCGACGGTCACCGACTCCGCCGGCCGCGAGACCGCGTATTTCTACGACGCATCGGCCACCCACCTGGTCTCGGTGACGGCCTTCGACGGCCGGCAGACCTTCTACACCTACGACACCGGCACCAATCCCGCGACCGCCAACGCCCTGCTCTCGATCGCCAATCCCGACGGCACGCACACGTACTACACCTACGACGCCGCCGGAAGGTTCGCCAGCACGTCGGCCGACGGCGGCGCCGAGAAGACCACGTTCTCGTACGGACCGGCTGGATCCGTCATCGCGACGGATGCCGCCGGCGGCGCATTGACGATCGACTTCAACGACCGTGGCCAGCTCGCCAGGACGACCGATCCGCTGGGCCGGGCGGTCCAGTACACCTACGACGACGGCTTCAACCTGACCCAGATCATCGGCCCGACCGGCCAGGTCACGCAGAACCGCTACGACTCCAGCGGAAACCTGATCCGCACGACCGACCCGCTCGGTCACACGACGAGCTTCTCGTACACGAGCCAGCCCGATTACCTCGCCTCGGTCACCGACGCCAACGGAAACACGACCGGATACACCTACAACGGTGCCGGCGATCTCACGTCGATCGCCCAGGCCGACGGCTCAATCAAGAGCCTCGCCTACGACCCCACCGGGGAGCTGACCGGCGTCACGAACGCGAACGGCGCGACCATCGCCTACACCCGCGACGCGTCCGGCCGCATCCTCTCGGAGACCACCTCCGACGGTTCGGTCACCCGCTACGCCTACGACACCCGCGGCAACATGATGTCGGCCCAGGGGCCGGATGGGACCACTACGTTCACCTACGATACCGGCGACCGTCTGACCCGCGTCAGCTATCCCGGCGGCCGCTATCTCCAGTACACCTATGACGCCGGCGGCCGTCGCATCCGGATGGTCGACCAGGACGGCTTCACGGTCGATTACTCCTACGACTCCGCCGGCCGCCTGGTGGCGCTCACCGACGGCGCCGGGGCCGCCATTGTTACCTATACCTACGATCCGACGGGCCGCCTCGCCCGCAAGGACAACGGCAATGGGACATTCACAACCTACGCGTATGACCCCGCCGGGGACCTGCTGAGCCTGGTGAATCACGCACCCGACGGGTCAGTTACAACGAGATTCGATTATACTTATAGTTCCCAGGGTCTGCGGACGAGCGAGACGACCGCCGACGGGACGTGGACCTATACCCTCGACGCCGACGGGCAACTGACGCATGCCGTCTTCGCCTCGACGAATCCCGCGATCCCCAACCAGGACCTGGCGTACAGCTACGATGCGGCCGGGAACCGCACGAGCACCGTCGCGGGCGGCGTGACGACGACGTATGCCACCGACTCGAGGGACCGGTATACCCGCATCGGAGGCACGACCTACGCCTACGATGCCGACGGCAATCTCGTCGCCACGACGGATGCCTCGGGCACCACGTCTTACACCTACGACGCGCTGGACCGCCTGTCGGCCGTGACGACGCCCGACGGCCAGACATGGGCGTTCCGGTACGACGCCCTGGGCAATCTCACCGCGACCACGCACGACGGGCAGACAACGAGCGATCTCATCGATCCGTCCGGCATCGGCCTGCGCGTCGCCGAGTACGGGGCCTCCGGAAACGCGGTGCATTACACCTACGGCCTGGGCCTGACGAGCCGCGTCGACGGCTCCGGCGCTTCCTATTACGACTTCAACGCGGTCGGAAGCACGAGCGACCTGACCGGCGCGGCCGGCGAAGTGCTAGCCCGCTACGCCTATGACCCGTTCGGCGGGTCCCTGCTGAACACCGCGACCATCTCGAACCCCTTCCAGTTCGCCGGCCAGTTCGGGACCTCGAGCGACGGCTTCGGCTCCTACTATTCGTCGGCCCGGTATTACGACCCGGCCCTCGGGCGGTTCCTCTCCCCCGACCCGCTCGGCGTCGGTGGCGACCTTCAGAACACTTACCGATATGCAAACAACGACGCTCAGGACCTGAACGATCCCACCGGGCTCAGGGATCAGGTCGGCCAGTTCGTCGACGGGGCCTGGAACATCGGCGAAGGCGTGGCCTTCTACGGCGCCATTGCGGCCGGGGAAATCGGCACCGGGGGCGCGGCGACTCCCGCGGCTGTTGTCGTGGTGGTCGCGGGAACCGCTGCGGCGAACTACAAGATCGTCAAGGGGATGGTGGACGTGATGGAGTCCTTCTCTCCCAAGGATCCCGGCCCCGGCCTTCCGAATAGCGCCGCGGGTTTCGCGACGTCTGTTGCCACCGGCGGGAACAAGCAGGCCACTGATCTCGCCGACAATTTGTCCGAGGCGAAAGATCTCATGGACGGCCACAACAAGCGGCTCACCGATTTCGCCCCCAATCCAGGCAATTTCCAGGATTCGTTGGGTGGATTCTTCTCGGGCTTCAATCCGCCCGGGGGCCAGAATTCCGGAACATACTCCATCAACTCCGGCGACCCCAACTCGCTCACCGGCCCCGCCGGGTATGGATCGTCGCACTTCGTCGCCCCGGGTACGGTCTTCCCCTATCGCATCGACTTCGAGAACGCGTCGACCGCCACGGCGCCCGCGCAGCGGGTCGTGATCACCGACCCGCTCGACCCCCATCTCGACTGGAACACGCTCCAACTGACCGGCGTGGGCTTCGGCGATACCAACCTCGTCATCCCTCCGCATAGCCCGTTCTACCAGACGACCGTGCCGATGACCGAGAACGGCAAGTCCTTCAACGTCGAGATCACCATCAGCCTCGACTCGGCCACCGGCGTGATGACCGCGGTGTTCCAGTCGATCGACCCGAACACCCAGTTGCCGCCCGACGCCCTCACCGGCTTCCTGCCTCCCGAGGACGGCACCGGGCGAGGCATGGGGTACCTCAGTTTCCTCATCGACCCCCGGCCGGGCCTGCCGACGGGCACTTCGATCCGCAACGTCGCGCAGATCACGTTCGACGGCAACCCCGCCGTCGCGACCGACCAGGTCGACGACACCGATCCCACCAGGGGCGTCGATCCCACCAGGCAGGCCCTCAACACCATCGATGCCGCGGCGCCGACCAGCAGCGTCTCCCCGCTGCCCGGCACGACCACCGCAACGACCTTCACCGTGAGCTGGTCCGGATCGGACGACACGGGCGGCTCCGGCATCGGCAGCTATGACGTCTACGTCTCGACCGACGGCGGCCCATTCAACTCCTTCCTGACGCAGACCACGGCCACGTCGGCCGCCTTCAGCGGTCAGGCCGGGCACACCTACGCCTTCTACAGCGTGGCCACCGACAACGTCGGAAACGTCCAGGCAACTCCCCCGGCGCCCCAGACCGTGACGACCATCGTCCCGAAGTCCTCGCCGACGCCCAATCCCACCCCCTCGCCGACGCCGCCGGTGACCGTCCTCGGTCTCCAGTGGCGGACGATGAAGGTCTCCAGAAAGAAGAAGGTCCAGGTCCTGGTCGTCCGCTTCAGCGGGCCGCTCGACGCCGGTTCGGCCTCGGACCTCGGCGCCTATCGCCTGGTCATGGCCGGCAAGGACAGGCGGTTCGGCACCCGCGACGACAGGGCCGTTCGGCTCGCCTCGGCATCATACAACCCGGGCGCCGACACGGTCACACTGACCGTCCGGGGCAAGGTCCCCGGGAAGCCGCTCCAACTGGACATCCGCGCCTCATCGATCCTCGACGGACAGGGCCAACCCGTCGACGGGGGCCATGACGCCACCTTCCCAGCCTCGTTCGGAGCCGGCAGTGCTCGCATGTCGGCGGCCGTGCCCGTGGCCCGGATTGGCACCGCGACGAGGGTCTCGGCGGCTGCGATCGATGCGCTGCTGGCCGACGACAATCCCACGTCGATCGCCGCCCCGCGGCCGATCTCCGGCCGTCGACCGATGATGAACGGGGCCTCGAATTGCCGATAATGCCTGTCGAGCAATTTTGCGCGAATTCAGCGCCCAGGCTGGGCGGACATCCGGCATCGGCGTAGAATCTGTGGGACAGGGTAGGACCGGGCGACGCCCCCTCGATCGAGTCGTGCCGATCGGGGAATCCGCCGCCCGCACGAATCGCGAAGAGCTTCAGCTCGACCGATCGAGCCCGACGACCCGATCGATCGCAGACGCCCGTCTCTCACCTTTCCGCGACATCGCAGGGACAGGCCGCGGAGTCAGGAGGGTCCATCATGCGTCCGGTCGTCCATCGCATGGCATCGCCGCTGCTCCTCGCCGCGGCAATCCTCGGGCTCGACGCCGCCAGGGCGTCGGCCCAGCAACAACCTTCGGTGCCGGTCCCGGCCAGTCCGAACACCCCGGCCGCGACGGCGCCCACGCCCGTACCCACGCCCGGGGCCGCGATGTCGGCGCCGGCGGGCGGGTGGTCCGGCTACCGTCCGGGAACCGCGCGGACAGCCCGCCTCCACGCGAGATCGACCCAGGAGCCCGGCGCGCCGGCGACCAACTCTCAGCAGGGATGGGCGGCCTACGCCCCGTCGTCGGCCTGGCAGAATTACCGGCCCGGGATGGTCCGCCCGCGGGAGGCTCGGCCGCAGGTCCAGCCGGCCAACGTCTATGCCTCGCGGCGAGGCTGGGCGACCTATGCCCCGTCATCGGCCTGGATCACCTACACCGCCTCGGTCGGGCGGCAACAGGCCGGCGCGACGGGTCCGCCGCCCGGTCTGAACATGCGGCAAGCCCACGTCCGCGGCTCGAGCCCCTATGCCGACGGCCTGGCCCGGAATTACTACGAGTACGGTACGGGACGCCCGGTCCCGCTGGCCAAGCCCTGGCTCCCCGGCGCGCCCTGAGTCGAGACCCGGCGATCAAGGGGTCTGGGCGAACCGGCGACGTCAGTCCTGGTCAGGATCTGGGCGAACCGGCGACGTCAGTCCGGGTCAGGATCTGGGCGACCCGGCGACGTCAGTCGCCGGGTCATGCCTCGCCGGATCATGCCTGAAGAGAAAGCACCCGGCGACTCACGTCGCCGGTTCGCCGGGATATTACTTCGAAGGCATCTCGATCGAGTGCTTCACCTGGCCCTTGTCATCGAACAGGCCAACGGCCGGCGTGGCATCGGGCCGCAGGGCCATCGCGGCGCGCAGGGTGCCGGCCTCGTCGTACACGTTGACGCCCGAGCTGCCGTCGCGGCCGACGTCCAGCGACGCCCGGACCTGCCCCTGGTCGCCGAACAGGCCGATCCCGGGCGTCCCATCGGGCCGGAGGGCCACCGCCGCGCGGAGGGTCCCCTCGCCGTCGTGGAGGTTCATCCCCGCCTGCCCCTCGGCATCCATGTCGAACGAGAGCCGCGCCCGGCCGCTCGTGTCGAACAGCCCGAAGCTCGGCGTGCCGTCCGGCCGGATCGACAGCGAGGCCCGCATGGTCCCGTTGTCATCGCGAAGCACGAACTCGCGCGCCTCGACCGTCGCCAGCTTCTGGGCAGCCGCCCCGGCCAGGCCGACGATCGCCACGCACCCCATCAGCCCGATCCCCGCCCGCCGCCAGCGCCGATAGCTCCGCTCGGTCTCCCGGTTGATCTGCTCCAGAGCCTCCAGCCGCCGCTCCAGATCTCTCATTGATTCAGGATTCACCGTGAGCCCCTCCGTCTGTCTAGGCGGACGCCGACATCTGACTCCGGCTCTCCCCTAAAGCAACGGCCGCGCCCAAGGCCCTCCCGCGGAAGGCCTTTCGCCACAGGTCCTTTCCCTGAAATGGCTTGCGTCTCCCAGGATTCCGTCAACCGCCCGCCGGGCCCGATCCCGGATGTCGATTCGACGGGCATTCTGCACGAAGATCGTGCAACGTGCATGGACCGGCGATTCGGGCACGAAACCCCCGGACCGAGCCGGCCGGCCCGTCTCCCGATGACGCCGGTCGGACGAGGAGTCGCCCGCGGATCATCTTTGATGGCGTGCGGCCCGGCCGCGCCGGGTCAACTGCGGACAGAAGGCATCCCGATCCCCGAAGTCGAGGCCGGCCGGAGCAGACCCTGCCGCGATCGTCTCGATCGATGGGCGATCCTCACCCCGATTCTCAGGGCGTCGAACCGCTCCTCGCCTTCGTCTCGCGGCCGTCGAGCCGCCACCGGCCCAGCCAGTCCTGGGTCCAGACCGTGTCCAGGTTGCACGGGGCCGGCGCCGCGGCGGTGGCCGCCGCCGGGTCGGCGAGCGAGACGTCGCGCGCGTTCCCGAGGCCGGGATGGATCGAGATCCCGACCACGCGCTTCCCCTCCGATGGTGCCTGGCTCGCGACGTGCACCTCGGTCACCTCGCCCTTCACATACCAGCTCTCACGCTGGCGGACGAGCTGTCGATGGGCCTTTTCAAACCATTCCCGGGCCTCGTCCGAGGTCCCCGAGGCGGCGATCGACCGGATATAGCCCGCGTCGTTCTCGGCGACGGCGCGGGCAGCCTCCTTCGCGGCCTGGGCAAGGCTCGGCGAGGCCCCGAGCAAAAAGTACGCGGGCAGCCCGACGACGAGGACGGCGGCCAGCGTGGTGACGATCCGCCGGACCGGTATCCGGCCCGGGATCTCCCGCAGCTTCTGCTTCAGCTCTTCCACGTCCTGGAGCACGTCGGGCGGCTCGCCGACGACAGCCCGGCCGGCCTTGTCGATATGCATCGGCGTGTGGCATTTCCGGCAGTTCAGGCGGGTGTAGGTCCTGGCGCTCGGGGCCCGCACGGGGCTCCCGCAGAGCGGGCAATCCATCTCGATCACGTGCATGCTCCTGTTATCAAATGAAGCCATTCAATGATTGCGTTGCGAGCATCTATCTGATTCATAGTCCCGCCGTCAATCCTCGCCCGCAGAGGGCGTGCCGCCGGGCGGCTCTGGCGGCGGGATTCGCCGCGATGGTCGCGATTGTCGGCCCGCACCCGACAGACGGCCGCCCCGCGGCGCGATCGGTGCCCACACACGCGTGATCGGCACAATCCTTGCCTCATCGGTCCTGCTCGATGGAGAGGATGCGATCCTGGCGGAGACCTCGCATGGCGGGGCTGTCCGACCGATCTCCGGACGTCGATCGCACCACGCCGGGCCGACGCGCCGGTTCTTACGAGATGGGTCGGGCCCCATCGCCGGCACGGAGACGAGGACGATGCCGGGAAGGGGAATGAGGGCGAGTGAGAACGGCCGCCGGGGCGAGTGTGAACCGGAGCGGGGCGAGTGTGAACCGGAGCGGGGACGCAGCGAATTCCGCCAGCCCGCTCCGAACGGGAACGAGGGTGCAACTTGTTCCGCCGGCCCCGCTCCGCCCGGCCGGCGGCGCCCTTCGGGCCACGGTCCGCGGCTCTCACGCCGGTGCCGGGTCGAGGTCCGGACTGGTCGGGACCGACCGACCGATCGTCGAGCCGAGCCGGCGGGGCCCGGGTCGGGACCCGTTGTTCGGTCCGCGGGTGACGCAGATCTGGAAGGCACAGACCGCCCGTCGGCGGATGCCCTCTTCAGGCGAACCGGCGACCAACGGCGTCGCATCAATCACCCGGCGACTCACGTCGCCGGTTGCCCCCCCCCCAAAAGGGACAGGCACTTTTCCGTTACCATGTGCCGTCATCGGCGCACGATTGCATGCACAATCCGGCTGCGGTAATATGCCTGTCCTCTGTGTCCTCTGTGGCCTCTGTGGCCTCTTCTGTGGCCTCTTCCTCTGTGGCCTCTCTGTGGCCTCGGTGGCCCCGGCTATATGCCTGTCCTCTTTGTGGCCCCCGCCCGTCGCGATGGCCCGTCCGGCGAATGCGGGTCCATTCTCCGGGCCCCGGAGCCAGTCGCTTCCCCGGGCGCGCCGACGCGACGGACCCGCGGGGTCGCTGGGGTCGACGGACGGAGTCGCTCAGGCGGGATTCGCGCCGTTCCGCGGCCCCGGCGGTGGGCCAGACAGCTCGTTGCGGACATACTGGCGAAAGGCCTTCATCCAGGCGACTCGCCCCATCGTCACGGAGTCCTCCAGGAACCGCGAGGCCTCCACGACGGTCAGCATGGGGAAATTCGCGCTGACGTCCGTCCGCCGGTAGCGGCCGTCCTCCAGCTTGTGGAACTCCAGGCCGTCGTCATGCCGCCAGACCTCGTCGACCCCGAGGGCCGCGTAGATCGTCATCCGATCGAGCGAGCTGCTCGTGTAGTTCACCTCAATCGCCAGGCTGGGAGCCGGATCGACGGTCAGGTCCAGCTCGCGGCGGCCGGTCATCACGGTCGCCTTGTCATGGAGCCAGAAGCAGCGGTCGGGCTCGACGCCCTTCTCCAGGTCCATCCGCCGGTGCGTCGTCGAGCCGCCCGCCTCGCAGGGTACCTCCAGCTCCTCCGAGAGGATGTCGACCATCAGGCCGAGATAGTCGGCGACGACCTCATGAGGATGGGAAGGCACCATCACCTCCATGGCCCCGCGATCGTAATTCACGAAGATGCGGCGCTCGCCGATGATCCGCAGCATCGCCTCGTAGTCAGCCCAGCTCACGCCTCGTAGCACGACGCTCGGGACGGAGGAGGCAAAGCCGACCGTGGGCAGCGTTCGGGTCTCCATCGGAAAGGCCTCCCAGCTCGGCGAAATCGGGAACGTCAGGCCATCCTTTACGATTCTACCGAATGATATATCGATTCGGAAAGGTCGACCGAGCGCACAGGCACTCCAAAAGGGGCAGGCATTTTTCGGGCACCAGGTGCTGTCGCGGCTGCCAGATTGCATGGAGATCCTGGCCGCAGTAATATGCCTGTCCTCCGTGGCTTCCTGTGAACGCTTGCCCGACGGCCTGACCGGCGTCCGAGGTAGCCACGGCACCATCAGCCGCGATCCGGATCAGGGAAGCGAACCCGTGCCGATCCGGCCGGTTCTCGGGGCCCGGTCGCGGGTAACGGACCGGGCCGGGCCGGGCGAATCTCCGCCCGGATCGGGCGCATCGGGATCAGGCGAGCCGAGCGGCCCCGCGGTGATATGCCTGTCCTTTGTCCTCTCCCCCTTTGTCCTCTCCCCTGTCCTCTCCTCCCTAGGCGAGCCGAGCGGCCCCGCGGTGATATGCCTGTCCTTTGTCCTCGCTCCCGCGGTGATATGCCTGTCCTTTGTCCTCGCTCCCGCGGTGATATGCCTGTCCTTTGTCCTCTTTGTCCTCCTCGGATTACAACGGCCCCTACAGTATACTAACCTCGAGAAACCGAGATACTGTTTGGAGTAACTGGGGCAAGCTCATGACAAATGCCCCTTCGACTTATCAGCTGGACGAATTCCCGTATGCGTCCACAGTTCAGGGCGGAGCAGGAGCTCTCGCAAAGCCGGTTCCCGATTGGGAAAATAGGCGGCGGGGCGGCCTACTCTCTGCTTTCTACCGCTTCTCTCTAAGATCTCAGCCGCTCCCGTTTATTGTGGTTCCTGTACCTCTTTAAAGGAGAGACCTGTGGGGCAGCAGCAGGGGTTTTTCGAATATTGGGATGCCGAGGTAAACATACTGATTCCCGACTACCTCAGGGCAAAGGGGAAGCAGCGCTACTTCGTTCTCCGCGGCCGCCACCAGGATCATCCGATCATCGATGTCGGAGTGGACATTGTACGCTCGGCAGAGCGGGCAGTGGCGATACGCACCCACCTACAAGGCGTTGCACCCGTCAACTGGGAAGACGTCGAACGGCGGCTCGTTCGCAAAGGGGAATCATCGCGGCATACGGAAGGATATGAGGTTATCTTGACGAGCCACAACCTAACGACCGGCGAGACAATCCATGCACTCGAAGCAATCTATCGAATTGGTGGATCATTCGTCCATCTGGTGGTTGATGGGCAAGGTGAGGTCGCGGAGTTCGAGGAGATCTCCGCCCAGATCGCTTCGAGCATTTGCCTGAATGTGATGCCCATCAGTTCTGGCGTCACCGCAGACAGGACCGTGCCCAATACGATCCTCCAGGATGCCGCCTTGGCTTCCTCAGCCAGCGTGACGGACAACCGGACGAGGTCGCATCTCATCGCGAGGGTGAAGGGCCGGCGGGATCGCGTGCATTCGGCTGCCATCGTGGGCGATCCTCTTGCCGGCGGGGTACGGCTGTTCCTACTGACGAAGTCCAGGAATTCGCTGCTGCCTGGGGGTAGCACCTGGCACCCGACAGAAGAAGCCGCGAAGACCCACGCGGCCGAATCACTTGGAATCGGTGTGTCCGACTGGCAGGCCTTAGTCGGCACACCGGAGTGGAGCCAGGCCTTCCAGAGGGCAGTGGAACAGGCGATGACACGGTACAGGGAGGCGACACACCCCGATCCTGGAGCAGGAAACGACGGCACGGGCTGAATAAGAGGCGGGAGACCGACGAGCGTTCGGTCGGGTGAAGGCGGCGAGTCCCGTCGGCCCCGGTCCGCCCGACGGCGACGCCCTTCGGTCCGCGGCTCTTCCGCCGGTTCGGCGTCGAGGTCCGGACCCGGTGGGGACCGACCGACCGATCGCGGAACCGCCGGGCCCGGGTCGGGCTCTCCCGACCGGCCCCGGCCACCAGTCCGACCGCCCTCCCGATCGTCAGGATCCAACAGGTGGGCGCCGCCAGGCGTCCTCGTACACCCGGGGCGGCGGTTCAACGGGCGCGTCTCAGGGAGTTCCCGGCCCGGAAGGCGAGTCCGGGGTATCGACCCTGGCCACGATCTGCCTCCAGATCTCGAGGTAGCCGAGCTGCGCCGCCCACCGCTCGACCTCATCGCGATTCACGCCTTCACCCGTGACGCGAAGGATTCCGGCGATGTCCCGCAGATGACGATCTCCACCGCCTTCGGAGAAATACCAGAGCTTGCCGAGGATGACATCTTCAGGGGCGGCCACATCCACCTCGAACGGTTCCTCTCCCAGCCGCAGCTCGGTCCTTCGGCGCCGCGAAAGCTGACCGGCGTTCCAGGATTCGGGACGAGTCAGGATGAAATCAATCTTGTTCCCGCTCGCCGGGTGGATCAGGTTGAACTGGGAGCGCCTTCGGACCGCTTCCCGCACGGCAACCTCGCTCAGGTAGAAACCCTCGCAGGGAAACGCCGCGCAGAACCGCGGGACCAGCGCCAGTCCAAGATCCAGGACGATGTCGACATCCCTCGTGAATCGCGGCTCGCCGTAGAGACCGCTGCCCCAGGAGCCCACGAGGGCATACGGGACAGCCAGCGCATCGAGCGTCCGGACGACGTGTCGAATGAGTTCAATCTGCTCCATCGACGAGCCTCTTCGACACGGCGAGCCTGATTTGCTGGTCGGACCAGTCGGGGTGGCGGGCGCGTTCGCCGGCGGCCAGCAGGATTCGAGCGGAGCGGTGGCAGTCGTCGATCATCCAGGCGCGTTCCGCGGGCGTCCTGGCCGCCAGGACCGCGGCATAGGCCCGATCAATCACCTCGATGTGCAATCGTTCCACGCGGGGCGCTCCCGACGATTTCGGCTGAGCCTCATGTCCCTTCGTATTCGCCTTCTCCATCTTACCCGCTTCGTCGATCGGCTCAATCGAGGGAGGAAATCGGAGACTCCTCGCCGGACGCCACCACGAATCGCCCCCAAGGGGCCAAACAGATCAGCCCGGAGCAACGCCCCGGGGAACCGGCGTACCCCCTCGAAAAAGCCCTGTAAGGGCGTGACAGGTCGCCCGCAGTGGTCTCTGTGCCGCCCTTTCAGGGTCTGGCCCGGGATCGGGCGACCGAACCCCAGGGCTTCGCCCTGGGCTGGTTTGTTCGGCCCCTTCGGGGCGAGGATCGACGCGGAAACGCCCGGCCCTATCCAGGTGGTGTTCAGCGAGAAGTGTCGGAAATCGGCCCTCGACCCGGGTTCGAGGAAGACCCCAAAAAGGACAGGCACTTTTCCGTTGCTTTGCGCTGCCACTATTGCAAGGTTGCACGCAAAATCCGGTAGCGGAACTGTGCCTGTCCTGTGTAGCCCGTGTCCTGTGTAGCCCGTGCCTGTCCTGTGTAGCCCGAACGTCGGTCCCGGGCGATGCGGTCGGGTCGGACAGTTGCCGGCCCGGCGGGGAGAGGGCCGTCGTGCCGGAGACCGGGCTGACCGCCGTTGCAGGCATTCGTTCCGTCCCCTTCATCCGGCCCGTCGGTGAGTCGGACGCGGCTCATGGGGATCGCTCCGATCCGGGTTCGTCGAACGCGGGGTTTGCCTCCAGGACGCGAATGATCTCGCGCGCGGCGTACACGCGGTTCCGACGCTGGCCGGTGATCTCTCCGAGAATCCCCCGGCTCACGAGCTGGTCGATGTTATTCTGCGCCGACTGAGGTCGAACCCCGAGCTCGGCGGCGGCATGGGAAACGTCGACGTAGGGGTTGATGAACAGCAGATCGATCAGCTTGAGCAGCAGGGCCGAGGCGCGGGCCTTCTGGCAACCGGCCATCCAGCGGTCGCGCAGGGTGAAGAGGGCCCGGGACCGCTCGACCGCATCGATCGCCTGGTCGGCCACACCCCGCAGAAAGAAGCCGATCCAGGCGTTCCAGTCGCCCTCCTGGCTGACCTTCAGGAGCAGGTTGTAGTAGGCCCGCTGGTGCCTCTCGAAGAAGGCCGAGAGGTAGAGGACCGGGTGCGGCAGCGCGCGCTCCCTGTCGAGCAGGATCGAGATCAGGAGTCGCCCGACGCGGCCGTTGCCGTCCTCGAACGGGTGGATCGCCTCGAACTGGTAATGGATCATCGCCAGTCGGATCAGGAGAGGGAGTTCGCCGGGTCCGTTGACGAACCTCTCGAGCCCTTCCAGGAGCCCGAGGACATGCTCGTGCGGGGGGGGTATATAGGTGGCGTCCTGGACCCGATCGGTCCGCGAGATGAAGTTCTGCCGCCCGCGGAATGCGCCCGGCGACCTGTCGGACCCGCGGACTCCTTCGAGGAGGATGGCGTGCAATTCCTTGAGGACGGACAGCGAAAATGATGCGGACCTGAGCCGCTCGATCCCATGATCGAGGGCCCGGACGTAATTGGCGACCTCGCGGACATCCGGGGCGTCGTTCTCCCGTTCCGGGTTCATTTCAAAGAGATAGAGATCGGTCAGCGAGGCGACGGTCCCCTCGATGCGGCTCGATAACACCGCCTCGCGACGGATGAAGCTGCGAATGAGAAGCCGGGGGTTCGGCAACGCGCGGGTGATGCCGTTGAGCTGGCCGAGGGCTCTGTCGGCGGTCGAGAGCGCGCCGACAAGGGCGCCGTCGAAATCGAGATCCGGGGGCAGGTCGCGAGGAACGCAGGTCTCGAAGCCAGCCGTATTGCGGACGAGCCTGACCCACCCTCGCGGACCAAAGTCTTTTGTGTCCAAGGGATTAGGCCCAATACACTCAACCGTCCTAAACGAGACCCTTACGATGATTTTGTCGCCGAAGTCACAATAGCCGATTCGTTGATAAATCACAAGTCATTCGCCGAATCGAGTTTTCGTCATTTCGGGCCCGAGGCGGGACCGCAGCGAGTCCCGCCGGGCCGGCCCTGCGTCGCCCTTCGGGCCACGGTCCGCGTTCCTCCGGCCGGTTCGGCGTTGAGGTCCGGCCCGGTCGGGACCGACCGATCGCCCGCGGAACCGCCGGAACCGGTATCGGTCCCGGCCCCACCCCGCCGGCCTGGCCGCCGATGGTCGGGAGGAGGATGTCCGTCGCATCCCGGCCGGCGGGGGCGAGGACTCGGACAGGCCGGTCGGACCGGCCGGCCGCCGGGGCCGTCGGCCCACTGGCGATATTCGCTCGATCCCCTCTTCTCGGTCTCACCTTTCCTGGGCTGTCCCCCCTTCCTCGGCCTGGACCTCGCTACAATGAAACCATGCGCCACCCGACCTCGGATCATGCCCATCCGCGGGGCTTCGCCACGACCCGCTGGAGCCTGGTGCTCGCCGCGGGCCGGGGCGATGCGCCCGAGGCCGGCGCCGCCCTGGCCGCCCTCTGCGAGGTCTACTGGTATCCGCTCTATGCCTATGTGCGGCGGTCGGGCCATCCGGTCGAGGAGGCCCGCGACCTGACCCAGGAATTCTTCGCCCGCCTGCTGGAGAAGCGCTACCTCCGGGCCGCGGACTCGGAGCGGGGCCGGTTCCGGTCGTTCCTGCTGGTCGCCTTCAAGCGGTTCCTCGCCAGGGAGCGAGATCGGGCCGGGACCCTCAGGCGCGGCGGCGGCCGGAGACGCCTCTCGCTGGACTTCGAACAGGGCGAGAGCCGGTTCCGCCTCGAGCCCGCGACCGACGTGACGGCCGAGACCATCTACGAACGGCGGTGGGCGCTGACGCTGCTCGAGCGGGTGATGGACCGGCTGCGGGACGATGTCGAGCGGTCCGGGAAACGCGACGAGTTCGACCGCCTGAAGGTCTTCCTCACCGGCGAGGCCGCGGCCCCCCGCTATCGCGAGGTCGCCGACGCGACGGGCACGACCGAAGGGGCCGTCAAGGTCGCCGTCCACCGGCTCCGCCGCCGGTTCCGCGAGGCCGTGCTCGCCGAGATCGCCCAGACGGTCACCCGGCCGGAGGACGTCGAGGAGGAACTTCGGCACCTCTTCGAGGCGATCCGGGCGCGGCCGTCCTGAAAGATCGGGATGAGGAGGAGCCTCGGCGGCCGGGGGTGCGCCGTGGAACGGGGACCGGCCCCGGGCCGTCGCGATGCCTCGCTCCCGCCCTCCCGCCCCCCGCACACGGATTCGAAACCAGGTCGCTGTAACCTTCGCCGGCGGGGGCGTAAGTAAGAGTCTGTTCCGAAAGGTCGGTTGGGTGACGTCGGGTGGGCATCGCCCACCCTACTTTCCCCCTTGCGACGGCTCATTTAGAGCTCGCTACGGTTGCGTGGCGCACG
>DAIDHB010000141.1 GCA_027452145.1 Planctomycetales bacterium | reverse complement strand
TGGCGATCAATACATGTCGTCATACCCGCCGTGGCCGCCGGCGGGCTTCTTCTCGTCGTCCTTGGGTGCGTCGGCGATCAGGGCGTCGGAGGTGAGCAGCAGGGTGCTGACGCTCGCGGCGTTCTGGAGGGCCGAGCGGGTGACCTTGGTCGGGTCGATGATGCCGGCCTTGACGAGGTCGGTGTACTCGCCCTTGAGCGCGTCGTAGCCGAAGTTGCCCTTGCCCTCGACGACCTTGGAGAGGACGACGCCGCCGTCCTGGCCGGCGTTCTCGGCGATCTGGTGCAGGGGCGCCGAGCAGGCCCGGACGATGATCTGGTAGCCGATCTCCTCGTCGTGGGAGAGGTTCTTGGGCTTGACGGTGGCCGCCGAGCGGAGCAGGGCGACGCCGCCGCCGGGGAGGATGCCCTCCTCGAGGGCCGCGCGGGTGGCGTGCAGGGCGTCCTCGACGCGGGCCTTCTTCTCCTTCATCTCGCTCTCGGTCGCGGCGCCGACGTTGATCTTGGCCACGCCGCCGGCGAGCTTGGCGAGCCGCTCCTCGAGCTTCTCGCGGTCGTAGTCGCTCTTGGTGTCGGCGATCTCGCGGCGGATGGCCTCGATGCGGCCCTTGATGGCCTCCTCGGTGCCGACGCCCTCGATGATCGTGGTGTTGTCCTTGTCGATGACGACCTTCTTGGCGCGGCCGAGGTCATCGAGGCTGACGTTCTCCAGCTCGATGCCCAGCGCCTCGAAGATCGGCTTGCCGCCGGTCAGGACGGCGATGTCCTCGAGCATGGCCTTGCGGCGGTCGCCGTAGCCGGGGGCCTTGACGGCCGCGCAGCGGAACGTGCCCCGCAGCTTGTTGATGACCAGGGTGGCCAGGGCCTCGCCCTCGACCTCCTCGGCGATGATCAGCAGCGGCCGACCGGTCTGCGCGACCCGCTCGAGCACCGGCACCAGGTCCTTGACCACCGAGATCTTCTTCTCGTGGATCAGGATGAAGGGGTCCTCGAGGACCGTCTCCATCGTGGTCGGGTTGGTGACGAAGTACGGGCTCAGGTAGCCCCGGTCGAACTGCATGCCCTCGACCCACTCGACCTCGGTCTTGAGGGTCTTGCCCTCCTCGACCGTGATCACGCCGTCCTTGCCGACCTTCTCGTAGGCCTCGGCGATCATCTTGCCGATCTCGGTGTCGAAATTCGAGGCCACCGTGCCGACCTGCTCGGTCTCGGTCTTGGTGGTGACCTTCGTGCTGAGCTTCTTCAGCTCCTCGACGATGTCGGCGACCGCCTGGTCCATCCCGCGCTTCATCAGCATGGGGTTGACGCCCGCGACGACGGCCTTGAGGCCCTCGTTGTAGATGGCCTCGGCCATCACGGTGGCCGTCGTCGTGCCGTCGCCGGCGACGTCGGAGGTCTTGCTCGCGACCTCCTTGACCATCTTGGCGCCCATGTCCTCGTACCGGTCCTCGAGCTCGATCTCCTTGGCGACGGTGACGCCGTCCTTGGTGACCGTCGGCGAGCCGAACGACTTCTGGATGATGACGTTCCGGCCGCGAGGGCCGAGCGTCACCTTCACCGCGCGGGCCAGCTTGGTGATCCCGCGCTGCATCGCCTGCCGCGCCTCCTGGTCGAACGCGATCATCTTGGCAGCCATACGTGATTCGCTCCGCAAAAGAATGTTCGGGCCAGTCCTGATGAATCCGTCGTGTCCGTCGTGTTTCGGTTTGGTCCGGGGTGGGGCCGCGCTCGCTCGCTCGCCCGGGCCCCTCGACCCGGCGCCTGGGTCAGCCGATCACCGCGAGGCTGTCGTCCTCGCGCATCAGCAGCACCTTCTTGTCGCCGTCGACCTTGAATTCCTCGCCGGCGTACGAGGTGAACAGCACCTGCTCGCCAACCTTCACCTGGAGCTCGCGGCGCTTGCCATCCTTGGTGATCCGGCCGTCGCCGACGGCCACGACCTTCCCCTTCTGGGGCTTGTCCTTGGCCGTGTCCGGCAGCACGATCCCGCCGGCCGTCGTCTCCTTCGCTTCCTCCCGCTCCACCACCACGCGGTCGCCCAGAGGCTTGATCGTCATCTCAGCCTGTCTCCTGTCCTGTCCTATCTCGTCTCGCTCGACCCCATCGGACCCGGCCCCGCGGCGGGCTGCCGTCTTCCCACGCGTCAAATCCTCGACGCCGCCGAGGGCACGGCGTACTTCATGGCCCCTCCTTATGCAAGCAACGGGCCAGTGCGAGAAAAATGTCGCAAACAGCATAATTTAAAAGGCTTGTGGCGACTGAGCCGTATTCGATTGACCGCGTTTGTACTGCCGATCCCGACAGCCCGCTGCCGTCGACTGCCATTTCGGCAGTCGAGTGCCGGACTGCGGCGCGGCGCATCTGGTTGACGCCCGCCGGGCGGCGAGATAGCCTTAAGGATGTCCCGGGAACTCACTGGGCGCAATGACGCGACCGCACCGAGGAGAATTGCCTCGTGGCCTCCTTGTTCGTGATCCAAGGGGCCGACCAGGGGAAACGTTTCGAGTTCCGCTCCGCCCCCGTGACGCTGGGCCGGGACAGCTCGAACGCCGTGCAGCTCCACGATAACGAGGTCTCCCGCCGCCACGCCGAGCTGAGGCGGATCCCCAGCGGGTATGAGCTGGTCGACCTGGGTTCGGCCAACGGCACGTATGTCAACGACCATCCGGTCGAGCGTCGGGCCCTGCGCACTCGCGACCGGGTGCAGCTCGGCCAGACGGTGATGGAGTTCCAGGACGACGGGACGTCGTTGCAGCGCGACCTGCGGATGCGGGTCGACCTGCTGGCGCGCAGCAGCCCCGACGACCACTCGGCCATCCTGAGGAGTATTCCCTCGGGCGAGGGCTCGCGGGTGTTGCAGGCCCCCGATGCCGCGGCCGCCGGCTGGCTGCGCGAGCGCCTGATGCCGCTTTCCGTGATGTATCGCGCCACCCAGGCGATCAGCAACGTCCTCGACGTCGACGCCCTCTCGCCCCAGATCCTCGAGCTGGTGTTCGAGTCGATCGGCGCGGATCGCGGCGCCATCCTGCTCAAGGACGAGTCGGGCCACCTGGTCCCGAAGGCCGTCCGCTGGCGCGACCCGGAGCACCCGGACGAGCGGATGACCATCTCGCGGACGATCATCGATTACGTGCTCGAGAAGGGCGAGGGCGTCATCACCACCGACGCTCCCAGCGACAAGCGGTTCAGCCCGGCGCAGTCGATCGTCGACTACCAGATCCGCGAGGCCATCTGCGTGCCCATCCAGGGGCGGCACACGTCGCTCGGCGTCCTGTATGCCGACACCCAGGCCGGCGCGGCGTTCGCCAGCGCCGCCGGCCGCGCCTCGCGGACGCGGTTCACCCAGGACCAGCTCATGCTGATGGTCGCCATCGGCCACCAGGCCGGGCTGGCCATCGAGAACACGCTTTTCTACAACGACAAGATCCAGGCTGAGCGGCTCGCCGCGGTCGGCCAGACGATCGCCAACCTGTCGCACCACATCAAGAACATCCTCCAGGGGATCCGCAGCGGCAGCTACCTGATCGACCTGGGGCTCAACGAGAAGGACGAATCGATCGTCCGCCGCGGCTGGACGATCGTCGAAAAAAACCAGACGCGGATCTACAACCTCGTGATGGACATGCTCTCGTTCTCGAAGGACCGCGAGCCGGCGCTCGAGGCGGCCGACCTGAACGAGACCGTCGGCGAGGTCGTCGAGCTGATGCAGCCCCGCGCCGCCGAGCTGGGCGTCCGGCTGGAATGGCATCCCGGTGCCGGCCTCGACGAGATCCTCATCGACCCCGAGGGCATCCACCGCGCGGTGCTGAACATCGTCACGAACGCGATTGACGCCACCGAGGGCGAGCCCGAGGCGCGGGTCGCCGTGCGCACCGACTGGGACGCCGAGAAGTCGATGGCGAGGATCGTGGTCGCCGACAACGGGCCGGGCATCGACGAGACGGATGTTGCCTCGATCTTCCAGGTCTTCGCGTCGACGAAGGGCTCGAGCGGCACCGGCCTGGGCCTGCCGGTCTCGCAGAAGATCATCCGCGAGCACGGCGGGCGGATCGTGGTCCAGTCGCGCCCGGGCGAGGGGGCGACGTTCATCATCGAGCTGCCCATGCCCCGCGGCGGCGCCGATTCGCAGACGGCCGCCGAGGGGCTGACGATGAGCGACTGAGACCGGGGTCCAGGATCGGGAGGGCGAGGCTCCTGCCGAGCCGGGATCCCGAGCCGGCCCACGCAAGTCCCGGCTAGGCAGGAGCCTCGCCCTCCCGATCGTCGGACAGGCGCAACGGCAGGCACAGGCCCGACCGCTCCCCTTGCACGTCCCCCGCCGAGATGCTTCAATCCACACCCGAGGCGCGGCCAGGAAACGCGCCCGTCCCTCGACGCGCGAGGGACGATCGCCGGACGCCGCGCCCGGGTTCGCGGGCGCGGGCGATTCTCCGCACCCTATTCAACAAGAGCCCCAGCAATCCGGAGACAGGCACCCCGAGGACTCGGAGCCGGCCTCCAGCTTGCCAGGGCCTGTAAGGACGACCCCCATGCCATTGCCGAATCGAACGGGTCTGCGTGCTTCCGCCCTCGCGACCGCGACGGCCGCCGCGGTTGGCGCCGTCATGCTCCTGATCGCCTGCGCCGGACCGGCGCGGGCCGACGAGAAGGAGTCTGCCAGGGCCCTCAAGGAACTCAAGGGGACCTGGTCCGCCGACGAACCGATCGAGTCGAAATGGACCTTTGAGGGCGAGACCCTCAAGGCCTCGGTCAACGGCGTGGACTACACCTGCAAGGTCAAGGTGGACCCCAAGGCCAAGCCCGCCACGATCGACCTTCAGATCGACGAAGGTCCCGAGGAATCCAAGGGGATGACCTCGAAGTGCATCTACAAGCTCGAGGACGGCAAGCTCATCCTGTGCGTCTCGCTGCCCGGAAAGGACCGCCCCACCGAGTTCGAGGCCGTCGAGGGCGAGTCCTTCCTGTTCGAGCTCAAGAAGGACAAGGAGAAGGAGAAGGACAAGGCCAAGGAAGAGAAGAAGGATTGACCGTCCGCGGCGGGGCCGCTCTGGCGCGGGCGCTCGCGCTCGCACCGCCCGGGCGCGGCCCGGCGTGAATGCTGCCGCGGTCGTTGCCGGGACTCAGGTCGTGGCCCCGGCCGCATCTTCCACGCGGTTCTCCTGGCGGAGCTGGCTCCAGACCTCGACGAACGCGCGGGCCTCGGCGTCGCGCCAGGACAGGCCGGCGTCCTCCAGCTCGTTGGCACGGCGCCCCCAGCGCTCGCGCCAGGCCCGCGGCCAGCCGGCGATCACGCCGCGGTAGGCCGGCGGATGCGATATCGACGGCGGGCCCGCTCGCTCCTGGCGGACGGCCGGCGCGACGAACGGCCCGCCCGGCCGCCTCGCCGGAACCTCCAGCGCCGCCGACGCTCCATCACCGCCGTAGACTTCGTCACCGAACTCCATCGAGAGCCATCCCTGGACGCACTGAGCCCGAGGCCCGCCTCGGCCTCGCTTCAGGGTCGCCAGATCGCTCACGGCTCTGCCCCCTTGGATGAGTTGACCGGTGGAATCGCCTCCCTGGTGCCTGGTGCGGGTCGAGAATTCCGAATCGCTCTAAAGGATTATTCGACGCCCGGATACACTCGGTCTACCCGTTTTGTGCAAATTCACACAATTCTCGCCAAATTGACATCCCGTTCCAACACGACCCAGGAATCCGACGGGGCCAATGATGCCAGAAATCCACACGACACCGGCCGAAGAGGGCGAACCGGGCCTGGCGAAGGAGGCGATGCCGGCCGAGTTCGGCCTGGCGACGGCGGTCTTCGTCGTGGTGGCCAGCATGGTTGGCGCGGGGGTACTGACGACGTCGGGCTACACGATGGCCTTCGTCGGCAGCAATTCCTGGATGCTGATCCTGTGGGTGATCGGGGGGCTGACGGCCATCTGCGGCGCCCTGACGCTCGCGGAGCTCTCGGCTGCGATGCCGCGCACCGGGGGCGATTACATCTACCTGCGTGCGGCGTACGGCCCGCTGCCGGCGTTCCTGTCGGGCTGGGTCTCGTTCCTGATCGGCTTCGCACCGCCGAGCGCGGCCGCGGCGTTCGCCTCGGCCAAGTACCTGCTGGAGCCGTTCCAGGCCAATCTCTCGCCGACCCTGGCCTCGATCCGGATCGACATCGTGATGCTCGAGCGCGTGGTGGCGACGGTCCTGATCCTGTTCTTCGCCGGCATCCACCTGGTCGGCCGGCGTCAGACGGCCCACGTGCAGGGCTGGATCACGGCCCTCAAGCTCGCGCTGCTGGTCGGCTTCGCGGCGGCCGGACTGGTCGCCGGGTGGCCAAACCGGTCGAACATCGCTGACTGGAAGCCGATCACCAACGCCAACGGGTTGCTGGCCCTCCTCAGCTCGCTGGTTTACATCTACTACGCGTACACCGGCTGGAACGCCGCGTCGTACATGGCGGGCGAGGTCCGCGACCCCCAGCGCCTGCTGCCGCGGGCGATCCTGCTGGGCACCGGCGGCGTCCTCGTCATCTACCTGGCGGTCAACGCCATGTACGCCATGGCCCTGACGCCGGACGACATCCAGGCGATCATCAAGGATCCGAACAACAAGAAGGGCTTCGACGCCGTCGCTCCCATCGCCGAGCTGGCCGCCAGGCGGCTGTTCGGCGACGACTGGGCGAAGCCGCTGAGCGTGGCCGTCAGCCTGATGCTGCTCTCGAGCCTGAGCGCCTACCTGCTCATCGGCCCGCGAGTGATCTACGCCATGGCCGAGGCTGGCCAGTTCCCCGGCGTGGCCGCCCGGCTGCTCCCGCGGGCCCGCACGCCCGGCGTCGCCACCGTGCTTCAGGTCATCATCACGCTGGTGATGCTCTGGACCGGCTCGGTCCAGAGTATCATCACGTATGCCGGCGTTGGCCTGTCGATTTTCTCGATGCTGGCGATGAGCTCGATCTTCATCCTTCGCTGGACTCAGCCCGACCTGCCCCGGCCGTTCCGCACCCCCGGCTACCCGATCACCCCGGCGCTCTATCTCATCCTTACGGGGATGATGACCCTGGCCGCGTTTAGCCAGCAACAGAAGGAGTCGGCCATCGCGCTGGCCAGCATCCTGGTGGGCGTGCCGATCTATTACATCTGGCAAATGATGGCCGCGAGGAAGCCGGCCGCGGACCGGACCCTCGAATGACGACCGCATGCGGTCAACCCGCCGCCCACCCCCCGATCCCGGCTCATCCCGGGCCGAGAGGATCGTGTAAAAAGTACAAGGCGGAAATCGACCATCTCGCCGGATGATGATACGCGCGCCGGCCTTTCACAATCGCTGCAAATCCCGATTCCACCAGGCTTTCGCGGTCATCCCTCGCGCCGCCGGTCCCGCGGCGTCTTGTCTCCGGCACAACCGTTGCTTTCCCCACCAGGGGCCGTGCGCGTCGGCGAACTCGTCGCGACCCGCACAGTGCGAATCGGGGCCGCGAGAATTCATGATTTCCGCCCAAGTTGCGCGAGGTGGCTCGTGATATACTTCAATCGATGTTTCATCACCGAGGGTGCGCATCCTGATCGATCGAGCGGGCGGGCGAATCTCCCTTCGCGGGGAGATCGTCCGTCGGCGACGACCGATTCCGGGCCCTGGCCGGCGGGCCGGCCCGCCGGCTGACGCCGAACCGAACCGGGCGGGCCAGGCAGATCGACGCCGAGCCGTGGAACGGCGGGAAGTACCCGCCGACCGGGCGCCTGGCGGAGTCGCCGGCTCCGCCGAATTCGTTATGGCCGGCGCACCTATACTGGATGATGAGACGGGGGGCCTTCTCACGGACGGGACCGCACCTCCTGGGGCTGATTCGAGCCGATCGACCACTAATGGCGAATCGCGACAGGGATGCCCGAGGATCCGCCGAGGAGTCCTGCATGTTCACGTCCACGAAAGCGATGCGATGGGCCGCCCTGGCGGCCATCGCGTTCTTCGGGGGGTCGTCCACGTCGGCGTGGGCCAGTTACGGCGGCGGCTTCTGCCACCGCTGCGCAGCGCCGGCGGTGGTCGAGACTCAGTGCAACGTCGTCGCCCTGGCCCCCCAGGTGCAGACCGTGTATCAGACCGTGTACGAGACGGTCTACGACTACGTCCCCACGACGGTCATGGAGACCCGCTATCGGATGGGCTACCGGACGGAGAACTACACCGTCATGCGGCCCGTCAGCGAGACCAGCTACGTCGAGCGGCCCTACACCGTGATGAAGCCGGTCTACCAGACCGTCAACCAGCAGCGCAATTACACCGTGATGAAGCCGGTGTACCAGACCGAGCGCCGCGAGCGCCGGTACACCGTGCAGAAGCACGTGTATCAGACCGTCAACCAGGTCCGCAATTACACCGTGATGAAGCCGGTGATGCGGACCCAGCAGATGGAACGCCGCTACACCGTGCGGAAGCCGGTCTATCAGACCGTCAACCAGCAGCGGAATTACACCGTGATGAAGCCGGTCTATCAGACCGAGCGCCGCGAGCGCCGGTACACCGTGATGAAGCCGGTGTATCAGACGGCCGTGCAGCAGCGGCGGTACACGGTGATGCGGCCAGTGTATGAGACATCGATGGTCGAGCAGCCCTACAGCGTCTGCCGGCCGGTGACGACCTGCCGCCAGGTCGTGGTCGAGACCGGCTATTACGAGCGGCAGTACTCCACTGTCCCCGGCCCGGTCGTCGAGCGGAAGGTCCGCGTGCCGGTCGAGGAATGCGGGTGCGAGCCGCGCGGAATCCTCGGCTGCCTGCACCGCAAGAAGAAGGTGACGGCGACCGTCGCCGTCCAGTGCCCGCCGCGGACCGTCAGCCAGCGCGTGTTCGTCTCGCGCCCGGTGGTCCGGAACGTCTCCGAGACCCGGTACGTCCGCGAGACCATGGTCCGCCAGGTGCCCGTCCAGACCTGCCGCATGGTCGCCGAGGAGCGGGTGCAGAACATCCCCGTGACGACCTGCCAGATGGTGGCCGAGGAGCACGTCGAGCCGTACGAGGTCCAGACCTGCCAGATGGTCGCCGAGCAGCGCACCGAGACGATCCCAGTCACCACCTGCCAGATGGTGAGCGAGGAACACGTCGAGCCCTACCAGGTGCAGACGTGCGAGATGGTGGCTGAGCAGCGCCAGGAGACGATCCCCGTGACCACCTGCCAGATGGTGGCCGAGGAGCACGTCGAGCCGTACGAGGTCCAGACCTGCCAGTACGTCGCCGAGCAGCGCACCGAGACGATCCCGGTGACCACCTGCCAGATGGTCGCCGAGCAACACACCGAGCGCGTGCCGGTGACGACCTGCCGGATGGTCGCCGAGACGGCCAGCCGCCAGGTGCCGATGTGCGTGCCCGAGCAGGTTCCCGTCACCGTGACGCGCTGCGTCGCCCGCGTCGTCCCCCGGACGATCGCCGTGCAGCAGTGCACGATGGTCCCGGTGGCCGTGCCGACCTGCCAGGCCTGCAATTGACCTGAGCCGATATCATTGAAAAAAAGCCGGCCGCCCCGAACACTTCGTGGGACGGCCTACCCCAGGCGGCCCGGACGACCACGCTCGGTCGACCGGGCCGCCGTCATCTGGGGGAACCGGATTTAACCGCGAAAAACGCGAAATGCACGAAAATGGGATGGGTGGGCTGGCTTGATGGTGGACCCCCTGGCAGGGCAAAGGCCGCTCATCCCTTGAGGTAATGGGGGCTTGGCGAGCGAGATCGAGGTGGGGCGCCGGACAGGCCGAACCGCTGTGACCAGGACGGTGTCTACCACCTGGTCGGCCAGGTGAGGATGCGCGCCGTCCGTCCGGCGGACAGCCTCGATCGAGTTGCGGCAGGCAGGGCTCCGAGAGTCCATCGATCGAAGTCGGACCGGCCCGGCGCCATTTGTAAACAAGAGGCCCCATTCGCCCGCCGGCGAGCAACGACCCGACCGCGCAGGGATCTGGCCATGCTCTACTATCCCAA
Source organism: Planctomycetales bacterium (assembly GCA_027452145.1). Lineage (GTDB taxonomy): Bacteria > Planctomycetota > Planctomycetia > Isosphaerales > Isosphaeraceae > JAKAUH01. The sequence continues at coordinate 1,798 of DAIDHB010000141.1, read as the reverse complement.
GATCCCCGGCAGCCGTGACGCCCCGGTGGGGCGGTGCGTGGCGTTTGAGAAGTACGACGGCACCAACCTCCACTGGGACTGGGATCGGGAGTTTGGCTGGCACAGCTTCGGCACGCGTCGAGATGAATTCGACCTGTCCGAGTCCGGGATTGCCCGGTTCACGGCGGCCCACGCCCACCTGCGCGAGTGCGTCGGTGTTTTTCTCGCCACGCTCGCCGAGGGGCTGGAGAGCGTCTTCGCGGACCGCGAGTCGTACAGGGAGTTCGTCGGCTTCCGGGCCTTCACCGAGTTCCTCGGCCCGAATTCCTTCGCCGGGCTGCACCAGGCCGATGATCCCAAGCGACTGGTCCTCTTCGACATCCGGGCGGAACCCCTCGGCATGCTCGGGCCGGAGCGGTTCGTCGACGACTTCGGCCACCTGCCGATCGCCCGGGTCGTCTATCGGGGCAAGCTGACCGGCAAGTTCGCCGAGGACGTCCGCACCGGCAAGTATGGCGTCGCGGAGGGCGTCGTGTGCAAGGGCGGCTCCGGCGGTTCTGATGTCTGGATGGCCAAGATCAAGACCTACGCCTACCTGGAAAAGCTGAGGCGATCCTTCGGCGAACGGTGGGAAGACTACTGGGAATGAGCCGATCTCGACCTCGTTGATCATTCATAAGCCCGACCGAAGGTCTCCCGCGCTTCCCCAGGCGTTCGCTCGCGCGGGAGACCTTCGGTCGGGCCGCGCGGCGGGGTCGGGGACCCGCGCCGCACAAGACCGGTCGTGCGGATCGACGGGGCCGGAGACCCGCGCCGAGCCGAGTCGCCGGACTTCCCCGGCGAGTGCTCGGACGGCTTCCTGAGGCATTTGCGCTCCCGTGGGTATGAGGCGCCCCACCAGCGAGTCGAACACCGCTCCCGGGATCGGGCGATGAGGGGCCCGCCGGAATGGACCGACCGGACCGGGGCGCTGGAAAGACCGAACCTCGGCGGCCAGAATGGTGTCCGCGCCGCTGGCCGGTCCTGCGGGGGCGTTCCCCGTCCGTCCGGGCTGAGGGCGAGAGCCGGTCGCCGCGCTCATCGATCGGGCCATTCTGGAGAATGCCGTGGAGAGTGAAGCGTTGCTTGACGCCTATCGGAATGGCATCGACATCCTGCGTCGTGCCGTCGCCGGGATGACCCGCGATCAACTGGTGGCCCGCCCAGTGCCCGGCCGCTGGAGTACCCTCGAGGTGGTCTGCCACCTGGCCGACTTCGACCCGATCTACGCCGACCGGATGAAGCGGGTGATCGCCACCGATCGGCCCTTGTTGCTCAGTGCCGGGCACGAAGCGTTCGCCCGATCGTTGACCTACCACGACCGGGACCTCGAGGAGGAGCTGGCCCTCATCGACCTGACGAGGCGGCAGATGGCCCGCATCCTGCGGTCCCTGCCCGCGGAAGCCTGGGATCGGGTCGGCATCTACCGAAATGACGGCGAGGAGGAGGAGCGGAGCCTGCGGCGACTGGTGGAGACGATCACCGGGCACATTCCCCATCATGTCGCTTTCATCGCCGAGAAGCGGCGCGCCCTGGGCCTCGAGCCGGCCTGAGGGAGATCGGGCCATCATCTAGAGCGCATTGCAGATGGATGGCTCACGGTGGGGCCGGGCCGGCCAGGAGTCTGTGCCGGCAGGGCTCCGAGCCCCCGTCAGGGGGCGATCGGACGTAGCCGGGGGGCGTCAGCCCCCCGGGCTCGGACCGCGGCGACACACACCAAATCCTCTCGACAGACCCTCCCGGCCGCGACCCCGCCACGCGGGGTCGCGGCCGGGAGGGT
>DAIDHB010000140.1 GCA_027452145.1 Planctomycetales bacterium | reverse complement strand
CGGTTCGCGGCTGCGCCGTGGTCATCGAGCCATCGGAGAGGCACTGCGCGGGGACGGGCCTTGTAACCCGGCGGGCCGTGTCACACCGGAGTTACCGAGAGATCCGCCAGCGTTTTGCAAACGTCGAGCCGAACAGACGTGAGGACAGGCACTTTTCCGTTGTGCTACGCTTCCGTGGTAGGAGACGGCAGAAAGGACAGGCACTTTTCCGTTGTGCTACGCTTCCGTGGTTGCGAGACCGCATGCCATCTTCGGCGGCGGTAATTCGCCTGTTCTTTGTCGTTCTCCTCATCATTCTTCGTCGATTCTTCCTCGCGACAGGTTCGCCCGCTCCCGTTGTCCGGAAAGGGCCCGCGCCGGGACCGACATGGCGGGCACGCCGACTCGTCGTTGGATTCTCCTACCGTGTAGGATAGAATCAACCGCCGATGAGAGACATCTTCGTCGAGTCGCTCGAGTTCACGGAGTGGGTCGAGGCGTACCTGACCGACGAGGGCCTTGCCGCCCTTCAGCGCGTCCTCCTTCGAGATCCCCAGGCCGGAGATGTCATGCCCGGCTGCGGCGGCCTGCGCAAGCTTCGCATCGCCGACCGGCGGCGAGGGAAGGGGAAACGCGGGGGCGTTCGGGTGATCTATCTGCACGTCCCCGAGCCCAACCTGATCTACCTGATCACCGTGTACGGCAAGGATCAGAAGGACGACCTGTCGCCAGACGACAAGAAGCTCTATCGACAACTCGCCGAGGTCTTGAAGCAGCAGGCTCCTCGTGCCCCGAGGTCGTGAGGTTATCTTGAAAGATACATCGAAGCGTCTATCGGTCGCCGAGCAGATCCGCAAGGGCCTGGAGGAGGGCATCCGCCATGCCCGGGGCGAGATCACGCTCAGGACCACCGTCGTCGAGTTGCCCGACGAGCCCCCCGAGATCGACGCGCCGACCCTCGTGGCACTCCGCCAACAGTCCCGGATGTCGCAGGCTGTGTTCGCCCGGCTGCTTAACGTCTCGACCAGGACCGTGCAGAGCTGGGAACAGGGAGTCCGCACGCCGTCGCAGGCGTCGCGGCGCCTGATCCAGGTCTTCAGCCAGCACCCCGAGAGCGTCTGCCGGAGCGCGGGGGTCAAGCCGATCGCACTCAAGGGTGTAACGATCCGGAAGCTCCCCACTGGCCGCGGCAAGCTCGTCATTGAGGGGGTATCCGGGTAACCCCTAACGCGGCACGGCCGCAACTCCCGACTTCGCCGTCGGATTTCACCCGGAGCCGCGGAGGGAACCCGATTTCACGCAGAGAGGCAGAGGCGGCAGAGGCGCAGAGAAAATCCCATCGGGCGGATTCGGGATTCCACGCAGAGACGCAGAGGTGGCAGAGACGCAGAGAAAATCCCATCGGGCGGATTCGGGATTTCACGCAGAGACGCAGAGGCGGCAGAGACGCAAAGAGGACCGGCGGGTGCGGAGCCGGGATCTTGCGCGGAGACGCCGAGGGAACAGGGATGCGAAGAATCGGACCATCCCTCGATATCGGTTCGATTCTTCTGGTCGAGTGAGTAGCCAGCGACCCCGTCGACGAACCCCACCTCACCGGGTCCCTCTCCGTTGCCTCCGCGGCTCTGCGGGAAACGCGAGATCGTCTTCTCTGCGCCTCTGCCGCCTCTGCGTCTCTGCGTGAAACTCTTCTCCGATTGGTCCTCTCCGCGACCCTGCGGGAAACGTTGAGATCGTCTTCTCTGCGTCTCTGCACTCTCTGCGTCTCTGCGCGAAACTCTTCTCCGATTGGTCTTCTCCGCGACCCTGCGGGAAACGCCTCCTCCGCCAGATGCGCGCACGGAGCAGAGATCCTTCGAAGGAAGATTCTAACGCAGGCAGTTCGTTCGGGGTGACCCCCGAGCGGCCTGAGCCGGAATACCGGAACACGGAATATCGGGACATGATAACACCGCGACGGAATACCGGGACAAGACGGAACACCGCGACGGATACCGGCACACAGCGCTGACAGGACGACCGCAGCATAGCGCTTTACCGACAGTCGTCCGACCCTGTCGGACGCGGATTCCGGTCCGCCCCGCCCGTCCGAGCCCTCGCCGACGCCGGCCGGTCCGTTGCTACGGGAATGCAGCCGACTCCTTGATCGCGGAGACGCCTCCGTCCGCCCGGTCTCGGACATTCTCGTCTTCGACGACTCACGTTTCGTCGTCAGAAGGCATCAGGTGCCACATTTCATTCTGATGCAGCCAGATCGGGTCGGCATTCCTGGCGAGGTATTCCTCGACGGGCATGCCATCGATCGTCGGCGGCCTGCGGACCCGCTTCTGCTTGCCATTGATGAAGATCGTCATGAAGTCCCGTTTCCGCTCGCGCTTCGCCTTCCTCTCCGCGGCGGTTAACTTTCGTTTCGGCTTCGGGGTCTTTCGTTTCTTCTTCGATTTTGTCATGGGAGCCCTGCTGCGTGGTCATGTTTGATGGGGAGACCGGCGAGGCGGCTCGTCCGACCGATCGACGGACAGTCGACGGGAAGGATGGTCCTCGACGGTCGGGCCAGTCTCCCTGATACGGCCGATCGGCACGCGATGGTAATCGTGATACTCCTGGTCGAACACCACCTGGTTCGAGCCCGGAATGAACGGTTCGCCCTGCTCAACACCCGGCGACTCACGGCGCCGGTTCGCCTGGAGACAACACCCGGCGACTCACGGCGCCGGTTCGCCCTGGGCCGGCCAGATGGTGTTCGGCGAGGAGTCTCGTAATCGTTGTTGCCGATTCCGTACCAGAGCGACCGTGGAACGGCCGGCTGACAACCCCGGAACTGCCGCGCTATCGGCCGTGCCACGTCCGCGGGCCGGTCGGATGACTGGTCCCGGTCGACGCGAGTCGACGGGCGCGGTCCGGATGTCGGCCTGACCGTTGGGGACGGAAAGGCGCCCTTGGTGGGTGATGGACAATTCGGATAGAATCATGGCATCAATAGCGGTCGCGAACGGCGGACGCCCGGGATCGCGGTCGCGATCCACAGGCGCCTGGACAGGCCATGTCTCGGGTCCATCTCGAGGGAGACGATGAGCCCGATGGAAGACGGGGAATCCGGCTCGGTGACACAGGACCGCAGCCCTGCCGTCTCGGGGGATGAGCCGCAGGCCCCCCGCGGCCCTGTCGTCTCGGAGGATGAGCCGGTCCCGGTCCCGGGCGATCCGCGGGCGATCGGCCGTTATCGGGTGATCCGCCGGCTCGGACAGGGAGGGTTCGGCCGCGTCTACCTTGCCCGCGACGAGGACCTCGACCGATCCGTCGCCATCAAGGTGCCCAATCCCGAGCGGATCGCCGGGCCTGAGGACGTGGCGGCCTACCTGGCCGAGGCGAAGGCCCTCGCCCGGCTGGATCATCCGCATATCGTGCCGGTCTACGACGTCGGCCGTTCGGAGGACGGGCTCTGCTACGTCGTCTCCAAGTACATCGACGGCAGCGACCTGGCCGAGCGGATCGGCCGGGGCCGGCCGTCGCCCCGCGAGGCCGCTACCCTGGTGGCGACCATCGCCGAGGCGCTGCACCATGCGCATACCCGCGGCCTTGTCCACCGCGACGTCAAGCCGGCGAACATCCTGCTCGACGCCCAGCAATCTCCCTGGGTGGCCGACTTCGGCCTGGCGCTGAAGGACGAGGATTACGGCAAGGGTGCCCGGCTGGCCGGGACGCCGTCGTACATGAGCCCCGAGCAGGCTCGCGGCGAGGGGCACCGGGTCGACGGCCGCTCCGACATCTTCAGCCTGGGCGTGATGCTGTACGAGATGCTGACCGGGCGGAAGCCGTTCCGCGGCAACAGCCGGGCCGAGGTGATGGATCAGATCGCCACGGCCGAGCCGCGTCCCCCTCGCCAGATCGATGACACGATCGCCCGCGAGCTGGAACGCATCTGCCTCAAGGCGCTGGCCAAGCGGGCCTCGGAGCGCTATATCACCGGCCGCGACATGGCCGAGGACCTGCGTCATTACACCTCGGCCGAGGCCGACTCGGCTCCGTCGCCGGCGCCTGGATTCACCCCCGCCCCTGCCCCGCCGACGACCGCCGCGGCCACGGCCGGCCTGACACCGAGGTCGACGCAGGAGGTCACTCCCTCCACGCCGGTCGCGGCCCGGTCGGATTCCGACGGACGGGCCATCCGGATCGTGCCCAAGGGGCTGCGATCGTTCGACCGACACGATGCCAGCTTCTTCCTCGAGCTGCTGCCCGGCCCGCGCGATCGCGACGGGTTGCCTGAGGGCCTGCGGTTCTGGAGGACCCGGATCGAGTCGACCGACCCGGACAGCACGTTCAAGGTGGGGTTGATCTACGGGCCATCGGGCTGCGGCAAGTCGTCGATGGTCAAGGCCGGGCTGCTCCCCCGGCTCAACCCGGATATCCTGCCGGTGTACCTCGAGGCCGCACCCGAGGAGACCGAGGCTCGATTGCTCCGGGGCCTCCGCAAGGCCGTGCCCGAGCTGGACACCGGGCTCGACCTGGTGGAAGCGATGGCGGCCGTGCGGCGCGGCCGGGTGCTGCGGTCGGGCCAGAAGGTCCTGGTTGTCCTCGACCAGTTCGAGCAATGGCTGTTCGCCCGCCGGGGCGAGGCCGACCCCGAGCTGGTCGCCGCGCTGCGGCAGTGCGACGGCGACCACGCGCAGGCGATCGTGATGGTTCGGGACGATTTTTGGATGGCGGCCACGCGGTTCATGCGCGACCTGGAGGTCCGGATCGTCGAGGGGGAGAACTCGGCCGCGGTCGACCTGTTCGACCCCTTGCATGCGCAGCGCGTGCTCGCGGCGTTCGGGCGGGCCTACGGCGTCATGCCCGAGAAGTCATCCGAGCTGACGCCCGATCAGAAGGCGTTCCTGGAGCAGTCGGTCGCCGGGCTCGCCCACGAAGGGAAGGTCATCTCGGTCCGGCTGGCGCTGTTCGCCGAGATGGTCAAGGGGAAGCCGTGGAGCACGGCGACGCTGCGGGACGTCGGCGGCGCGCGCGGGATCGGCGTGACGTTTCTCGAGGAGACCTTCAGCGCCTCGACGGCGCCCCCGGAGCACCGCCTGCACCAGCGGGCGGCGCAGGGCGTCTTGAAGGCCCTGCTTCCCGGCACCGGCGCCGACATCAAGGGGCAGATGCGTGCGGAGGCGGAGCTGCGCGAGGCCTCGGGCTACGCGTCGCGGCCCCGGGACTTCGAGGATCTGATCGGCATCCTTGACCGCGAGCTTCGCCTGATCACTCCGACCGATCCGGAGGGCTCGGCCAATGAGTCGCAGGCCGGCGGCGCGAGCGGCGAACGATTCTATCAATTGACGCACGATTACCTCGTCCCGTCGCTGCGCGAGTGGCTGACGCGCAAGCAGCGAGAGAGCCGCCGCGGCCGGGCGGAGCTGCGGCTGGCCGAGCGTGCGGCGATCTGGGAGTCCCGGCCGGAGGTCCGCCACCTGCCGTCGGTCTCGGAATGGATCAGCATCCGCGCGCTGACCCGCCCCAGGGACTGGACCGACCCACAGCGGAAGATGATGCGGCGGGCCGGGCGGGCGCACGGGCTGCGGGCGTTCGCCGCGGCGTTCGGGATCATCGTGCTCTCCGTCGTCGGGCTGGAGGTCTGGAATCGCGTGGTCTCGGCCGGCCGGGCGAGGGCCGACCTTCGGCTCGAACATCTCCTGAAGGCCGAGACGGCGGACGTCCCCAGGCTGGTCCAGGACCTCGGCGGCGACCGCCGCTGGATCGAGTCGCGGTTGTGGGAGCTGGTCCGGAATCCCGTGGTCGAGGAGAAGGCGAAGCTCCACGCCAGCCTGGCCCTGCTCCCCGTCGACCCTGCCCAGGTCATCTACCTGGAGACGCGCCTGACGGATGCCACGCCCGATCGGCTCGACGTGCTGAGAACGACCTTGCGCCCCCACGGCGCGGCCCTGGCGCCGAGACTCTGGCCGCGTCTCGAATCCTCCAGGGCCGATGATCCCGCACTTCTGCCGGTCGCGGGAGCACTGGCCCTGTACGCCTCGGACGACGCGCGCTGGACGATCCTCGGCAAGACGGTCGCCGGGGCGATGGTGAAGGTCCCGGAAGGGACGATCGACTCGTGGATCGAGCTGCTCGAACCCGTGCGGCGCCACCTCGCCGGCCCGCTCGCGGCGATCTTCCGGGACAGGGATCGTCCCGAGGCAGAGCGCGACCTGGCCGCGAAGTGCCTGGTGAAGTACGCCGGCGATGCCCCGGACCTGCTGGCCGACCTCCTGATGGATGCCGATCCGAAGGCCTTCGCGCGGCTCTTCGAGGTCGCCGAGAAGCAGGCCGACGGGGTTGCGCCCCGGCTGCTGGCCGCGCTCGAGGAGAAGGAGCCCGAGCCCTCCTGGATGGACCCCGCGCCCGGACCGTCCTGGACGCAGCCTGAGCCGTCACTCGTGGACGCCATCAAGTCGGCGCATGGCCTGCTCGATGAGCCCGGGCGATTCGCCTTCTGCCAGGCGATGGAGCTGGGCGAATTCCGGCGGGTGGCCGAGGGCCTGCGGGCATCGGGCTTCCGTCCCGTGCGGTTCCGTCCCTACGGGGGCGGTCCGTCCGTCAAGGTCGCGGCCGTCTGGAGGCGAGACGGACGGGCCTGGCGAATGTCGATGCCCCGGTCGTCCGCGGAGATCCGCCGCGAGGACGAGAGGAACCGTCAGGAGAAGCTCGTTCCCCAGGATGTCGCCGGGTATCTCGCCGTCGACGAGCGTGGGCGGACGACCGAGCGCTATGTTGCGCTGTGGGCCGAGGCTTCCGACGGCGAAGAGGTCCGGATGTCTGTGGGGGCTGGCGACGACGAGGAGGACGAGCGTCGCGACGAGTTCCGGGAAGCGGAGCTGTTCCCGCGCACAATCCAGGTGCTGTACCTGGCCGACGGCAGCTCGAGGGCCAGCGGCGTCTGGGGCCGGCGCCACGACGAACCCGATGCCGTGGCCGTACGCGACCTGCCGGAAGCGGGTTTCGCGGCGGCGTGGGAGAAGAGGAGTGATGCCGCTCTCATCGACGTATCCGCCAGCGAGGCGACGCGGCCCGTGCCCTGGCGCGAGCGCGTCCGGATGCAGCGCGGCCTGGCGGAGAAGACGCTCCATCGCAAGCCCGGCAATCTCGACGCCACGAGGATCCGGGCCAGGGCAGCCCTGCGGCTGGGCGATGCGGCGACCGCCGTCGAGGCCCTGAGCTTCCTCATCGGGGCGGCGCAGGACGACGCCGAGGTCCTGCTGGATCGGGCCGTCGCTTACGCCCGGCTCGGGAAGAAGCGCGAGGCGCTCGCGGATCTCGAGAGTCTCCAGCATGCCTATGCGCCGGACGATTCCAAGCGGGCGGCGAGGGTCATCGTCGCCGCGGAGCTGGGCGATCAGGATCGGATCGAGGAGGCGACTCGGGCACTGGACGCGGAGCTGGAAAGGCGGCCCGGGGACACCGGCCTGCGCCGGGAGGCCGCCCGTGGGTTCGCCGTGATATCGGGGAAGAGGGCCGGGTCGGATCGCGAGCAAGGCCGGCGGTTCGCGAACCGGGCGATTGAACTGCTGGGAGACGCGGTCAGGAAGGGCGATGTCGACGTCGGCGCGCTGGAGGAGGACCCGGCACTGGACCCGATCCGAGACGACCCGGCCTTCGTCGAAATGATGAGGGCAACCCACCCGGGGCGGAGGTACTCCGGCGTCCGGGCGGACGATCCGGGCGTCGAATGCGAGCTGATCCTCGGTGCCGGGCCGGCCGAGCACCTCGAGCGGGCGCGCGACCTGATCGGGCGGAAGTATCGGCCGGTCGCGTGGTCGGCGGCCCCGACGGCGAACGACCGCCCGGGGGTGAGCAGCTCGATCTGGCATCGGCCGGTCGTCTCGGAGTCGACGAAGGACTCCCGGGCCGAGAGGAAGGCCCGGGCGGCCGTGGCCCTGATTCGCCTCGGCCGGGGGAATGAGGTGTGGGGCCGCCTCGCGCACAGCCCCGATCCGCGGATCCGCAGCTTCCTGGTGAACTGGATGGCGCGGCTGCACGTCCGGCCGGAGACCATCGCTGACACCTTCGACCAGATGGAGGAACGGGCCCGCCGCGGGGCCGTGGCGATTCCGGAGGGGACGAGCTCCATCCTGTTCGATCGTGACACCTCGATCCGGCGGGCGTTGATCCTGGCGCTCGGGACCTACCCTGTTGATGCGTTATCCCCGGGCCGAAAGGAGGCGCTGACGCGAAGGCTGCTGGATCTCTTCCGGGCCGATCCGGATGCCGGCATCCACGGAGCGGCGGAATGGACCCTGCGGCGATGGGGCGAGCGTTCGCTCGAAGCCGCCGCGTCGGGCCTGCCGAGGCTGCGCGATCGGGGGAAGAATCGCTGGTTCGTCAACGACGAGGGGCAGACGTTCGCGGTGATCGAGGGCCCCGTCGAATTCCGGATGGGCTCGCCGGCCTCCGAGCCCGAGAGGACACCGGGAAGCGAGTCGCCGCGGCCGGTGAAGATCGACCGCCAGTTCGCGATCGCGACCCGGGAGGTGACCTTCGCCGAGTTCCGGCGGTTCCTCCAGCAGAACGATCAATACAGCACCGGATCGGCGGGCTACCTCAAGCGGTTCACGACCATCCCGGACGGACCGCGGGTCTCGCCGGACTACTACACGGCGGCCGCGTACTGCAACTGGCTGAGCAAGAAGGAGGGCCTGCCGGAGGACCAGTGGTGCTACTTGCCCAACGAGTCGGGCGCCTGCGCCGAAGGGATGCGAATCCCGGCGAACGTCCTCGAGCGCACCGGCTATCGCCTGCCCACTGAGCCCGAATGGGAATATGCCTGCCGCGCCGGCGCGACGACCGCCCGCTATTACGGGCTGTCGCCCGAGCTACTGGAGAACTACGCCTGGCGCAAGAGCCAGGACCGGGCCGGGCCCGTGGGCACCGTCCTGCCGAACGAACTGGGACTTTTCGACATGCTCGGAAACGTCTATGAATGGTGCCAGGACCGCGACGGCATCTTCCGGCCCGAGAGGAAAGGGATTTTGCTCGATACGACCATCACGACGGAGGTGGTGATGAGTCGGCCCAATCGGATCCTTCGGGGCGGCACGTTCGCGTCGATGCCCCTGGACCTGCGCTCGGCAGGCCGCTCGGTGGACGCACCCGGGTTCACCAACATCTACAATGGTTTCCGGATCGTCCGGACGATCCGGCCGCCGCGGTGAGGAGCGGGTGGACCGGCTCGGGACGTGTCATCCGGCCTCGAAGGCCGACCGAGTGCCGCCTCGGGCGGGAATGCCCGACCGACCCACCCTGTTCGCTGCCGGCCGTCAATCAGGCCAGGGCGATGCCCGCCGCCTTCCTCGTGATCGTGAACTCGGCGTCGGTCGAGCTCAGGGCGGCGCCCGCCGCGCTCGTGATCGCTCCATAGGTCACGCGGATCTGGCCCCCCTGGGCGAAGGGCTGCTTGCCCGCGATTTTCAGCGTGACGGCGTGCTTCACCGGGTCGTACGACGAGGTGAATCGGACGGGGATCAGCTTCGTTCCCTTCTTCGTGTGCTTGCCGTTGGCGGTCATGGTGTAATTGGACGCCGATCCGGCCTGGGCGTTCATGGCGTCGCTGAAATCCAGCTCGAATCCGATCACGACCTTCTTGCCCTTCTTGCCCTTCGTCTGGGCGGTCACGACTTGCTCGCCGACGATCGTCGGAGTCGTCGGATTGTTGCCGTTGTTATTATTGGAATTATTATTGTTATTATTAGAATTATTATTGTTATTGTTCGAGCTTGGATTGACCTGGACGGTATTCGAGGCCACGGCGGGGAGACCCGGCGCGGTGAAGTCGAGCGTGATGGACTCGGCGACGCTGTCAAGCAGGCCGGCGAAGGCCGCAACGCCGCCCTTCAAGGTCACCGACTGCGTCCCCTGGAGCGGCCCGGAGCCGCTGCCGAGCTTCACCGTCACCACGGTGGAGCTGTCGCCCGTGAGGAGGTTGCCGAACTGGTCCTCCTCGTAGACGACCGGTTGGACGGCGAAGGCCTGGCCGGCCGTCGCCGAGGACGATGGCTGCTGCTCGATCACCAGTTGCGGAACGATCGGCTGGACGACGTGGATCGAGTTCGACGACACCGGGGCCATCCCGCCGGCCGTGAAGGTCAGCGTCGCGACCTCGGCCGACCCATCGGCGAGGCCGGTGAACGTCGCGACGCCGCCCTTCACGGCCGCGGAAAGCGTCCCCTCGAGTGGCCCGGCGCCGCTGCCGAGCTTCGCCGTCACCACGGTGGAATTGTCGCTCGTGATCAGGTTGCCGAACTGGTCTTCCTCGTAGACGACCGGCTGGACCGCGAAGGCCTGGCCGGCCGTCGCCGAGGACGACGGCTGCTGCTCGATCACCAGTTGCGGGATGATCGGCTGGACGACGTGGATCGGGTCGGTCGTCGCCGGCGTGAGGCTGCCGGCCGTGAAGGTCAGCGTCGCGCCCTCCGCCGTCTCGTCGGCGAGGCCGGTGAACGTCGCGACGCCGCCCTTCACGGTCGCGGAAAGCGTCCCCTGGAGCGGCCCGGCGCCGCTGCCGAGCTTCGCCGTCACCACGGTGGAATTGTCGCTTGTGATCAGGTTGCCGAACTGGTCCTCCTCGTAGACGACCGGCTGGGTTGCGAACGGCTGGCCGGCCGCCGCCGAGGGCGACGGCTGCTGATCGATCACCAGATGTGTGGCCTGCGCGGGGCTGACGGCGACCGGATCGGTCGATGCCGGCGCGAGTGCGCCGGCGGAGAACGTGAGGGGTGCGGACCCGGCGGTCCTGACGGCCAGGTCGACGAAGGTTGCGATACCGCCCTTGACGGCCACCGACGCCGTCCCGGCGAGCTGGCCCCCGCCGGCGAGGGCGGCTGTCACGACCGTGATGTTGTCGCCCGTGACCAGGTTGCCGAACTGGTCCTCCTCATAGATGACCGGCTGGGTCGTGAACGTCTGGCCGGCGGTCGTGGCGGGCGTCGCCGGGGTCTGGACGACCAGCTTCTCGGGCGCCGCGGGGTCGACGATGATGGGGACGCTCGCTGGCGAGGTGATTCCATTCGCGGTGAAGGCCAGCGTGAAGGTTCCGGCCGCGTTTTCGGCGAGGCCCGTGAACGAGGCGAGACCGTTCTTCATGGTGGCCGAGGTCGTGCCGGCGAGCGTCCCGGTGCCGCTCGCCAGTGTCGCCGTGACGGAGGTGCTGCTATCGCCGGTGATGGGATTGCCGAACCGGTCCTTCTCGGCGATGACCACGGGCTGGGCCGCCGTGGTGAACGCCGTGCCGGCCGTCGCCGACTGTGCGGGCTCGGACTGGATCACGAGCTGCGAGGCGGCTGCCGGCGCGATGACGATGGGGCCGCTCGGCCCGGCGGTCAGGCCGCCGCCGGCGAAGTTCAGCGTGATGGTCTCGGCGGTGTCATCCTCGAGGTTGGCGAACGTGGCGACGCCGCCCTTCATTGTGACGGTGGTCGTCCCCTGGAGCGGCCCGGTTCCGGTGGCGAGCCCGGCCGCGACCTGGGTCGTGTTGTCGCTCGATACCACGTTGCCGAACCTGTCCTTCTCGGTGATGATGACCGACTGGCTCGCGGAGGCGAAGGGCGCGCCGGCCGTCCCCGACGATGGCTGCTGGGTGATGACCAACTGGCTGGGCGTGGCCGGGCTCACGACGATCGGCACGCTCGCGGCGGAGGTCAGTCCGTTCCCCGAGAACTTCAGCGTGATGGTCTCGGCGGTATCATCTTCCAGGTTAGTGAACGTCGCCACGCCGCCCGAGAGGGTCGCGGTGGACGTCCCCTTGAGCGGCCCGGCGCCGCTACCCAGGAAGACCGTGATGACGGTGGAATTGTCGGCCGATTCGAGGTTGCCGTACTGGTCGACCTCGTTGACGACGACCTTCTGGCTCGCGGTCAAGAAGGTCTGTCCGGCCATCGCGGTTTGCGGGGGCTGGACCTGGATGACCAGGGCGGTGGGCACGCCGGGATTCAGGGTGGCGGAGGAGTTGCTCGAGGGAGTGCTCGTCAGCGAGCCGCTGGAGGCGTCGAGTCCGATCGATCCGCTGGTGTTGTCCGAGAGGTCGGTGAAGCTGGCCACGCCCGCGCTGGCCGCCTGGGTGAGCGTGCCGTTCAGGCTGCCCGCGGACCCGCCCGCCAGGGCGATGGTCACGTCGCCGGTGTACGACGTGGCGACGTTGCCGTAGGCGTCGTAGGCCGTGACGTCCGCGCCGAACTTGGTCCCCACGGGGATGCCGCCGGGCGGCCGGTGGACGACGACGCCCAGAGACGCGGCCTGGGCCGGGGAGACCGTGCTGGGATGCGAGACCACCGCGGGCAAGGTGCCGGCGGTGAACTGGAGGGTCAGCGTCTGGGCCTTGTCGTTCTCGAGGTCGTTGAATGATGCGACGCCGTCCTTCATCGTGGCGACGGTCGTGCCCTTGAGGGTCCCGGAGCCGCTGGCCAGCGCCGCGGTCACCTGCGTGGTGCTGTCGCTGGTCACGACGTTGCCGTACTGGTCCACCTCGGCCACGGTGATGGGGTCGGTCAGGGGGGTGCCGGCGATCACCGACGCATAGGGTTGCGTCGTGATCACGAGACCCGCGGCCGAGCCCGGGCTGACCGCGATCGCATCCGACGCGGCCGAGGTCAGGCCGTTGCCGGAGAACTGGAGCGTGATCGTCTCGGCGGCCTGGTCGGCCAGGTCGGTGAAGGTGGCGACCCCGTTCTTCAGGGTCTCCGACACCGTGCCCTGGATCGGCCCGGTCCCGCTGGCGAGCGACGCGGTGACCACCGTGCTGCTGTCGCCCGTCTCGATGTTGCCGTACTTATCTTCCTCGGCGACGACGGGCTGGGTGCCGAACACCTGGCCGGCCGTCGCCGACGACGACGGCTGAGTGAGGATCACCAGTTGCGTGGGCACGTCCGGGTTGATGAGGATGCTGCTCGACGGCCCCGCGGTCAGGCCGTCGCTGGCGGAGAACCCGAGGGTGATCGGCCCGGCCGCCGTGTCGTAGAGGTCGGTGAACGTGGCGATGCCGCCCTTGACGGTCACCGTGGTCGTGCCCTGGATCTTCCCGGCACCCGAGGCGAGGGAGACCGTCACCTGGGTGGTATTGTCGCCGGTCTCGAGGTTGCCGCTGGCATCGACCAGGTAGAGGACCGGCTGGACCTTGAACGCCTGGCCGGCGGTCGCGGTCGCGGAGGGCTGGGCCTGGATGACCAGTTGGCTCGTCGCCGCCGGGCTGACGACGATGGCGTTCGACGCCGGGGTCTGGAGGGTCCCGCTGCCAAACGCGAGCGTGATCGTCTCGGCCTTGTTGTCGTAAAGGCCGCTGAAGCGGGCGACGCCGCCCGACACGGTCACGGTGGACGTCCCCTGGATCGGCCCGGTCCCGCTGGCGAGCGTCGCCGTGACCTGGGTGGTATTGTCGCCTGTTTCGACGTTGAAGAACTGATCCTCCTCGTAGACCACGGGCTGGGTCCCGAACGCCTGGCCGACCGTGGCGGTCTTCGAGGGCTGCTGGCTGATCACGAGCTGGCTGGCCGTGGCGGGGGCGACCAGCACCGCATTCGAGGTGACCGGACTGATGCCGTTGGCGTCGGAGGTGAAGGTGATGTCCATCGACTCGGCCTTGTTGTACGAGAGGCCGGCGAAGGTCGCCACTCCGTTGACGAGTTGCACGGTCAGGTTGCTGCCCAGTAGCGCCGCGGTGCCCGCACCGCCGCGGGCCGCGGTCACCTTGCCGGTACTGTCGTTGATGACATTGCCGTAGGGATCCACCTCCTCGACCATCGGCTGGGTCGCGAAGATCTGGCCGGCCGTCGCGTTCGTCGACGGCTGCTGGGTGAGGATGAGCTTGCTGCCCGCCGCCGGGCTGACGACGATCGAGCCCGAGGTCGCCGTCGCCAGATTGCCGCTGGAGAAGGTCAGGGTGATGGTCTCGGCCACGTTGTCGCCCAGGTTGGAAAACGTGGCCACGCCGCCCACGACCGTCGCCTTGAACGTCCCGGTGAGCGGGCCCGATCCGCTGGCGAGTGCGACCGTGACGATCGTGCTGTTGTCGCCCGATTCCAGGTTGCCGAACTGGTCCTCTTCGTAGACGACGATCGGCTGGGCGGCGGTGGCGAACGAAGTCCCGGCGGTGGCGGCCGACGGTGGGCCGGTGTTGATGAACAGCCTGGCGGCCGGGGGCTGAGTAATCGTCAGCGTCTTCGCGTGGTCGGACGAGCCCAGGAAGTCGGTGGTCGCGCCGTAGTCGGCGTCGATCGCGTAGGTGCCCATCGGCTCGCCGGGAGCCAGCGCGACGTTCGCGCTGGCCGTGCCGTTGACGACGGTCGCGGGGAATGGCGAGCCGATGGGGGTCGAGCCGTTCATGATCGTGAACGTCACCGTGCCGGTGTTAACCGTCCCACCGGGGCTGGTGACGGTGGCGGTGAGGGCCAGCGGCTCCGAGGCGGAATTGAAGTCGACGGTGAGGCTGCTCGCCGTGGTGGTGGTGCTCGCGGCGTCGACGACCAGGTTGGCCGAAGCGGGGAGCGACGCGGCGTAGCTGGCCGTCCCGTTGTAGACGGCCTGGATCGTATAGGTCCCCGGCGCCGTCCCGGCCGGGAGAAGATAGTTCGTGCTGGCCACGCCCTTGCCCACGCCCACCGTGGTCTGGGCGATCTTGTTGGAGGCGCTGTCGAGGATCGTGAAGGTCACGCTCCCCTCGTTGGGTGTCCCGGCCGGGCTGCTCACGTCGGCGGACAGGGCAACCCCCTCGCCGGCGGTCGAGTTGTAGGTCGCGGTGGCGCCGGACGGCGCGACCGTCGTCGAGGCGGCGGCCACGATGAGCGTGCTGGTGCCGGTGGACGTGCTGAAGTTGTTCGGATCGTTGTAGACGGCCTGAATGGTGTAGGCGCCGCCCGCCGTCCCGGCGAGCAGGGTGTAGGTCGCGGAGGCCGCGTTGCCGGACACCGGGGCACTGACGGAGGCCCCGACGGGGTTGCCTCCGTTCAGGATGGTGAAGGTCACGTTGCCCTCGTCGACCGCCCCCGCCTTGCTGCTGACCTGGGCGCTCAGGCTGATCGACTGGTCCTTCGCGTCGTCGAAGGTCGCCGTGGCCTTCACGGTCGTCGTGACCGTGGCGGCCGGGTTGATGGTCAGGAAGTGCGTCGTGTCCTCTGCCGGCGGGTAATTGGGAGAGCCAAGGAACACCGCCTGGATGATGTAGAGGCCGGCGGGCGTATTCCCGGGCAAGGTATAGGTCGCCGTCGCCGCGCCATTCGAGACGTTCACCGGCGCGGTCGTCTGGCCGATGACCCTGGTCCCCTCGAAAATCGTGAACGTCTCGGTCCCCTCGTTGATCGAAACGCCGCCGGTGGTGGTCACGTTCGCGGTGAGGTTGATCGTCTGGTCCGTGGGGCTGAAGGTCGCCGACAGCGGGATTGCCGACGTACCGCTGGAGCCCTTCAGCCAGTTCTGGAAGTCGATGGTCGGCCTGTTGCTGGTGGGAGCCGTATTCCCGTCCAGGATCTTGGCCTCGATGCCGGTCGCCGTCGTCGCGCCCCAGAAGTTGTGCTCCATCGTGATTGAGGTGCCCTGGGCGCCGTTGGCGATGATCCCCTGATTGCCGACATTGCTGAAATCGTCGTTGGCGATGTTGAGCGTGGCCCCGCTGTTCACGTTGAACGTGCCCGCAAAGACGACTGCTGTCAGTGTGTCATTGGTGCCGGAGCTGAAGGTGAGGTTGTCCACGCTGATCGAGGAATATGTCGCGCTGAAGATCGCTCCGGTGCTGACCTGGATCAGTGATGTCTCGTTGGCCGACCCGTTGCTGGCGAAGGCCGAATCGGTGGCGGTCATCGTACCGCCGTCGCTCACCACGATGCCGTAGGTCGAGCCGCGGTTATACTGCTTGGAGATATAGACGGTGGCGCCGGTGACCGCGAGCTGCCCACCGACTGTGAGCGTCTGCTGGTCGGCGATGTAGAGTGTGGCGCCTGTGCCGACGGTCAGCGAGGCGCCCGCCGCCACCGAAAGCCCGCCGATGATCGAATAATACTGTCCCGTGGTCGTCAGCGTGCCCAAGGGATTCAGGGCCACCGACTGGCCGCTGGAGAGCCCCCCGGTGATCTGCACGCCGGCGAAGCTCTGGTTGTTCGTCAAGAGCGGCACGTCCGTGACAGGCACCGTCAACGTCGTGCCGAAGACGTCAGACGTGATGTCGCCGCTATTCAGGATACTGCCGGCGTCGAGAGTGACGTTGTCGACGGAGAACGTGCTGCCGACGGCCGTCAGGTGACCACCGTTGATTACGTGGATTAGCGAGGTCTCGATGGCCGTGCCGCTGTTGGCGAGGGTCGAGTCGGTGACTGCCATCACCCCGCCGCCGTTGACCACGATGCCATAGGTCGAGCCGCGGTTATACTGCTTGGAGATATAGACGGTGGCGCCGGTGACCGTCAATCGCCCGCTATCCGACAGCGTCTGCTGGTCGGCGATGTAGAGTGTGGCGCCTGTGCCGACAGTCAGCGAGGCGCCCGCCGCCACCGAAAGCCCGCCGATGATCGAATAGTACTGTCCGGTGGTCGTCAGCGTGCCCAGGGGGTCCAGCTCCACCGTCTGGCCGCTGGAGAGCCCCCCGGTGATCAGCACGCCGGCGAAGCTCTGATTGTTCGTCAAGAGCGGCACGTCCGTGACCGGGACCGTGAGTGTCGTGCCGAAGACGTCGGTGGCGATGTCGCCGCTCTTGAGGATGCTGCCCGCGTCGAGCGTGACATTGTCGATGTCAAACGTGCTGCCGACGGCCGTCAGGCGCCCGCCGTTGAGGACGTGGATCAGCGTGTCCTCGATGGCCGTCCCGTTATTGGCGATGGTCGAGTCGGTGACCGCCATCACCCCGCCGCCGTTGACCAGGATG
>DAIDHB010000139.1 GCA_027452145.1 Planctomycetales bacterium | reverse complement strand
CGTCGTTGGCGAACGGCGCGGGGTGGAGACCATAGCGGCGGGCGAAGGCCGCCGCGTACGCCGACGGGTCGCGGTCGGGGTCGGGGGCCGGCTCGTCCCAGAGACGGGCGACGCGACGATAGGCGGAGTCGCTCCACTCGGGCTTGAGGAAACCCCGCAAGGTCAGCGCAATCCGCCCACGCTCGGCCGCCGCGGGGTCCGAGCGGCCGGCCGAAGAGGTACTCGACTCCCCGCCAGCTCCGGGCTCGCCGGCCGCCAGCGGCCCGACCAGCAGTCCCGCGAGCAAGAACGCCACGCCCCACGATGCCTGTCGCATGATTCACCTCGACGGATGGGCGGGATCGGACCCACCCTTATCTTATAGGCGGGCCCGAGCCCACGGGTAGGGCCGGACCGATCGGGGCCTGCCATCGGGGCGACCGTGAAAATCCGGACGGTTTGAACGCCAGTCCATCGACACACCTGCACAGGGACGCTAAAATCCCCGAGAGTAAGAATATGAGGCTTCGACGCACGGGGGATGAGCGAAGCCCGTGAACCGGCCTGATCGAGGGGATTGCCCATGGGACCCGCCGAGATCGTTGCCAGCCTGAGGGAGCTTTGCGCCGAGAGGGGCCCGCGCCTGACGACCGAGGAGATCGTCTCCTGGATCGATCGGGCCGGCGGCTACGAGTCGGACGCCGAGCTCATCGCGTTCGCCAAGAAGATGAAGGCGCGGCAGTACGCGCGGATGCTCGAGTTCGAGGACGAGGAATCGGGGCTGCGGATCAAGCGGCTCTGGAGCTTCCACGATGACGCCCGGGGACGGCGCTACTACGCCGATATCCTGGAAATGCCGGCCGAACAGCGCAAGCGGCTGATCCGCCAGTACGCCCGCTTCGTCAAGCAACTTCGCGCGGTCCGCAAGGCGATGTCCGACTATTTCGCCGGCCAGCGACTCTTCGACTTCTATCCGGGCGAGCCCGACGACGACGAGGCGGCCGAGGAGATCCCGGCGCCGTCGCGTCGCCGTTGAAGCCTGGAACCTTTCCGACCATCGGATCAATTGGCGGACCCGCGGCGCGAGGATCGCCCGCGGGTCCCGTCCCGCGGCGGTCAGCTCGCGCGGCCGGGCGGCACGCCGACGCGGATCGCCCGGCCGTTCACCGGGACCGGCCCGCCGATGTGAGCCCGACGCGCGAACGATTCCGGGTTTCCCGGTCGGGTTCTCGGACGGTTTCCTGGCCAGTCGCGCCTCCTGGGTAGAACTCCCCTGGCCGGCCGCCTAACCGGGAGGCGGAGGGCGCGAACGGATTGACGCGGGCCCTTGACCGGCCGCCCGCAGGGGCGGGACAATCGGAGGAGATGCGAGTCGAGCGGCCCCGGGATGTTGCAAGCCCGAGGGGGCCGAGCCGATCGAAACGATGGTCCGCGAGGGAGGGGCGTAACGCCGATGGCGATGCCGACTGCGACGGGTGTGAATCACGGCGAGACTGCGGCCGCGGGGTCGTGCGCGGCCCGGTTCGACGGGCCCGATGCGCTGGGCCGGTACGGGAGCTTCGGCGGCCGGTTCGTGCCGGAGACGCTGATGGGGGCCCTGAACCGGCTGGCCGAGGCGTACGCGGAGGCCAAGGCCGACGCCGCCTTCCAGGAGCGGCTGGCGGGATATTTGAAGAACTACGTCGGCCGCCCCTCGCCGCTGTTCCACGCCGAGCGGCTCACGCGGGCGGCAGGCGGGGCGCAGATCTATCTGAAGCGCGAGGACCTGAACCACACCGGCGCCCACAAGATCAACAACGCGATCGGCCAGGTGATGCTGGCGCAGCGAATGGGCAAGACGCGGGTGATCGCCGAGACAGGCGCCGGCCAGCACGGCGTGGCGACCGCGACGGCCTGCGCGCTGTTCGGCATCGAATGCACCGTGTACATGGGCGAGGAGGACATCCGCCGGCAGAAGCTCAACGTCTTCAACATGAGGACTCTGGGCGCGAAGGTGGTCCCGGTGGCCACCGGTTCGCGGACGCTGAGGGATGCGACGAACGAGGCGATGCGCGACTGGATGGGCTCGTCCGAGACGACCCATTACACGATCGGCAGCGTGGTCGGCCCGCATCCGTTCCCGATGATCGTTCGCGAGTTCCAGGCGGTGATCGGCAACGAGGCGCGCGAGCAGTGCCTCGAACGCGTCGGGCGGCTGCCGGATGCGGTGGTGGCGTGCGTCGGCGGCGGATCCAACGCCGCCGGGATGTTCGCCGCGTTCCTGGGCGACGCCGAGGTCGAGCTGGTGGGCGCCGAGGCGGGCGGACGCGGTCTCAAGTCGGGCGAGCACGCGTCGAGCCTGACGCAGGGCCGCCCGGGCGTGCTGCACGGCAGCTTCAGCTACGTGCTCCAGGACGACGACGGCCAGACCCTCGACGTGCACTCGATCTCGGCGGGACTGGACTATCCCGGGGTCGGCCCCGAGCACAGCTACTGGAAGGACATCGGCCGGGTGCGGTACGAGAGCATCACCGACGCCGAGGCGCTCGAGGCCTATCAGACCACCGCGCGGAACGAGGGAATCCTGCCGGCGCTCGAGTCCAGCCACGCGCTGGCCCAGTCGCTGAAGGAGGCCCGGCGGTTGGGGCCCGGCAAGATCGTCGCCGTGTGCCTCTCCGGCCGTGGCGACAAGGACGCCTACGAGGTCGCCAGGCTCCGCGG
Source organism: Planctomycetales bacterium (assembly GCA_027452145.1). Taxonomy (GTDB): domain Bacteria; phylum Planctomycetota; class Planctomycetia; order Isosphaerales; family Isosphaeraceae; genus JAKAUH01. The sequence continues at coordinate 332 of DAIDHB010000139.1, read as the reverse complement.
CGAGCCGGTCCATTGGCGGCCCTTCCACTGCGCGCTGGCGGGGTTCCATTCGGCTCCTTGGTGGGTGAATTCGAACGGGCTGTAGTAGTGAAACGTGGCGATCAGCCAGCGATCGCGATCGGGCCACGCCTGGCCCCCCGGCCTGCCCGACGCCGACCGGCCGGCGCATCTGGCGAGAATTTGCGACGACATCCTTCCCGCCATCGCCGCCGAGGGGCTGGCCGACGCCGTCGATGCGTTCTGCGAAGGCATCGCCTTCACGCCCGAGGAAGTAGCGGCCGTGTTCGCCGCCGCGCACAGCCTCGGCCTGAGGGTGAAACTGCACGCCGACC
>DAIDHB010000138.1 GCA_027452145.1 Planctomycetales bacterium | reverse complement strand
CGAGATGAGCGCCGCCGAGTTCGCGAGCAACGGCCGGCTCCGCGCCGCCGTCTACGGCTCGGGGCTGCCGGGCGCCGACCTGATGGCCGGCGCCGACGTCCTGCGCCGCGCCGTCATCGCCCTGAGCGACCCGGCGGTCCGACGGGTCACCACGGCCACCGGCTGGACCGAGGATCGCACGCGGTTCCTCGTCCCCGGCGGGCATGTGGACCGCGACGGGTATCATCCCGACGACCCCACGCAAGATGTTCCCCGCGTCGACCTTACCGGCTGCGACGGGGCGCGGTGGCTGGGCCTGCGCCGCCTCGACGCGGACGGGCTCCGCCGGGTCAAGGGCCACGTAGTCCGCGAGCTGATGGACATCCACGAGCCCGCCGTGACCCGCTCCCTGCTCGCCGCCGCGGCCCTGGCGCCGCTCCGCGGCCTGGCCGCCCCGCGGTCCCGGCCGGTCGTCTGGTTCCGCGGGCTCACGGGCAGCGGTAAGACGTTCCTCGCTTCGCTGCTCATGAACTCTTCGGCGACTTCCCACTCGAAGCCGGCGGCCGGATCGCCACCTGGGGGGACACGCCCAACTACCTGCAGGCGATCGGCTACTACCACCGCGACTGCCCGCTGGTCATCGACGACTTCAAGCCCGAGATGGCCCGGCGGCGCGACGTGGTGCGGCTCCTGCAAAACGCCGGCGACGGGACGGCGCGGGGCCGGCTGCGGCACGACCTGACGGCGCGGGCGACGCGGCCGGTGCGCGGCCTGCTGGTGGCGACCGGCGAGGACTTCCCGCCGCAGAACGCCAGCGGGCGGGCGCGGTCGATCGTGGTGGAGGTGCCCAACCGGCCGAAGGACCTCGAGCTGGGCCGGCGGTGCGTCGCGACGAGCCCGCAGTACCGCGGGTTGCTGGCCGACTTCCTGGCGTGGGTGATCCGCGAGGGCCGGGGCGAGGCCTTCGCCGCCCGGGTGGAGCACTGGCAGGCGCACTACTACGGCCCGATTGCCGGCAGCCAGAACGACGCGCGGATCGCGGGCAACCACGCGCTGTTCGCCGCGGCGTTCGAGCAGATGGCCGACTACCTGGCCGACGTCTGGCCCGAGTCGTCGGCCGCGGCGGAGAAGTTTGCGACGGCGGACGTGGCGGGGATGGTGATGGCGAGCGTGGGGGCGGCGGCGGACGACCAGGGCGGCGCGATCTTCCTGGACGAGCTGCGGGCGCTCTTGCACTGGGGCCGGGTGCGGCTGGAGTCGCCGGCCGACGAACGACCCGACGGCCGCGGCCGCGGGGCGACGGTCGGCCGGATCGCCGGGTCCGGCGCGGGGGCGGTGGTCGAGCTGTCGGTGGCGATGGCGCTGCAGGCGGTCCAGCGGTCGCTACGGCAGCAGGGGAAGCCGCCGCTGCAGGTCGCCGAGCGGACGCTGATCGCGCAGCTCGAGGCGGACGGGCTGCTGCTGGACCGCGACGGCTGTCCCGTCGCCCCGGGCCGCGGCGGGAAGCGCTCGCGTCAGGTGCGGATCGAGCGGCGCCGGGTGCGGGTGATCTGCATGCCGCTGGACGTCCTGCTGGGCCCGGATGACGCGACCGACCGGGAGGTGCCGACGCCGTAACGAGACTCTTGACGGCCGGACCACCGATCCGGACCTTCCTTGCCCGGGAGGATCACCGGCTGCCCGAAGGAGCCTGGACGACGCCTGGCGTCGACACCCGACGACGCCGGGCAGCTGTCCGGCCCCGCTGGACTGAGCGGGGCAGGTCGTGCTCACGATGCTGCCCCGCGCACCCGAGGATCCGCACGAGAAGAACGACCACAGCGTCGTCCTCCGGCTCCAGTGCGGATCGTTCTCGGCGATTCTCCGCGGCGACACCGACCGGGAGGGACGGGCCTGGTGCGAGCATCAGGCCCGCGACCTCTGCGCGAATTGCACGATCCTCAAGCTCCCTGATCACGGGTCGAAGAACGGCACCGACGCCCGCTGGCCTGGGCTGGTCCGGCCGGAGCGGGCCATCGCCATCTCGCGGCGAAGAACGATTACGGCCACCCCAGGCCAGAGACCCTCGCCCTGCTCGAGCGGTCTCGGATCCCGCTGCTCCGCATCGATCGGGACGGAAGCATCAGGATCGTGAGCGACGGCCCGCGGTGGCGGGTCATCGCCGATTTCCACGGCCGGGAAAATAATCAATCCTCGTACGTGTGTCGTTGTCAGCGATAGATGCATCCAATCGTCCGTCGGCCGAGCCAGGGGATCGGGGCGGGATCGCGGTCGAGGGCAGCCTCGCGGAGGATCG
>DAIDHB010000137.1 GCA_027452145.1 Planctomycetales bacterium | reverse complement strand
CACCCTCCCGGCCGCGACCCCGCGTGGCGGGGTCGCGGCCGGGAGGGACCGTCAAGAGGATTCGATATATGACGCGGCGTTTGGACCCCGGGGGGCTGACGCCCCCCGGCTACGTCCGATCGCCCCCTGACGGGGGCTGGGAACTTCGGTATGCGAAGAGCCCGTTCTGGGGGGCTGACGCCCCCCGGCCACGTCCGATCGCCCACTGACGGGGGCTCGGAGCCCTTGCGGGACAGACTCTGACCGGACCGATCACCACGCCGCCAGTCGTTGGTGGGCATACTGGACGAGCTTTCCGACGAAGCCGGTCGGCGAATTCTTCGTGGTCACCCGGACGGAGACGCGCTGGGGCTCGTCGCCGCAATGCTGGCGGAGATGGGCAGCGATCCGCCTCTCGACTTCCTCGGGCGTCAGGCCGGCCACGGAGACCCGGCCATCGAATCCCAGCGAAACTGTCCCGTCGGGGTAGATCAGCCGCGTGCCCGAGATCGGCCGGCCGGGAAGTGCCGGCCGGACCTGGACGTCGATGATGTCCGGGGCGCCGATGAGTCGGTCCTGCCGTTGCAGCCATCCCAGGAAGAGGGCGCAGACGGCGATCGCGATCATGAGAACTCTCAGCCTGATCCGTGGCTTCTTCATGATGGTCCCTTTGGCTCCGAATGGATTGCTCGAACGGTCCCGCAGTCGAGAAGCCTGTTCCGCAAGGGCGACTGTGTGACGCTGGGTGAGCATCACCCACGGCCGGCGCCTGGAACTGGTGGGCGATGCCCACCGGACAGGACGGTCTCGGAGCCTTCCGGAACCGACTCTAACCGACCCGCGCTTGTTCGTCGATCCGTGATGCGGAGTGGGGCCGACCGCGGCCCCGGCCGCAAATTGCACCCGATGAGGACACCTGTCGCTGCGACGACGCTGATACAATACGCGGACCTGTGATGATGACCGATTCATCCACACCCCGCGGAGAGGTCCGGCGGGCAACCTGCCTCGAGGACCGGGGGAATCGTGCGTAGCTGCCGCGCGGCCGGGCAATCGACCTGCCGCCTCGACCCGCTCCGACCCGCGCGTCGAGGGAAGGAGAGAGAAACCATGTCATCCCGGCTGATGTCCGTCGGGGCAATGGTCGGCGTCGGGTTATTGCTCGCGGTCACGATCGCGCCGGCGCAGCAGCGGCCGCAGCCCCCGGCCGCGGCGGCCGACAGCCGGGAAGTCGCGGTCTTCAACCCGGTCGATGGTCGCATCCGGGTTTTGTCCTGCCGCGCCGATGGCGATCGCGTCGCGCGCGGCGAGGTCGTCTGCGAGCTGGATCCCGCCGGGCTGAAGGAGCGGATCGCCGTCGAGGAGACCGAGGTCCACGCGCTCCAATCCGGCTCGCAGGGGGCCCGACTCGCCCGCGAGGCGGCCGCGATGGAGCTGACCGAGTACAAGGAAGGCCGGTTCAACAAGGAGCTCACGGAGGCCGAGGGCACCATCAAGCTCGCCGAGACCGACCTGGTCGCCGCCGGCGATACTCTCGAATGGACCCGTCGGATGTTCGACAAGGGTTATGTTTCGATGTTCGAGAAGGTCGCCAGGGAGCTGGCCTACAAGAAGTCGCAGCTTGCGCTAGAGGAAGCCCAGGCGAGCAGGCAGGAGCTCATCCAGCACGCGCGAGACCGGACGACCCGCGCGCTGATGGCCGCGGTCGAGACATCTCGCGAGCGCGAGCTCTCGAAGCAGGCGGCACTCCAGCGGGCCGAGGCCGGGCTGAAGCGGCTGCACGATCAGGTCGCCGCGTGCAGGGTCGCCGCGCCGGTCGCGGGACGAATCCGGTATGAGAGCCCGCTCGGACCGGGCGCGGTCGTCCGTGACGGGCAGGTGCTCCTTCGCATCGTGCCCGACGACGCGCGGTGATCGGGGACTCTGGCGAACCGGCGACGTGAGTCGCCGGGTGCTTTCGCGTCAGAGGATGTGAAAGAATCGATGAAAAAAGCGGAAAGCGGAGAGCAAAGCAGCATAACGGCATACGGAGTATTGGTTTGCATCGATTCGCTCTCTTCCATCTGTCCTTCGGAATCGATACTTTCACAAGCTCTCAGAGATCGGCAGTCAGGCCAGCGATCGGAGCGACTCCCATGCGCAGCAACGCGATCATCACCGGATTCCTGATCGGTGCGGCCGGGCTGGCGGCCATGGCGGTGCCGGCCACCGGCCAGGAGCCGGTCCCGGCCGTGCCCTCGGCAACGGGGCCCGCCGACGTCCCTCGGCACCGGGGGACACTTCCGGATGTCGGCCGGCAAGCCGGCGTCCCGCAGCACGGCGTCACCATCGAGGAGATCCGGCGGCTCGACGACGCGAGGTTCGCCGCGATGTCCCTTGACCCGGCGCCCGAGCCGACGTTCCCCGACCGGGAGGTCGCCGGGCTGCCCGAAACGGTGCCTGCGGAGTCGCTGAACTGGAAACGGGTCTACGCGCTGGCCCTGGTGCGCGACCGGGCCGGCGGGAATCCTCCGCTCGCCGGCTCGCTCGACTCGGCGGCGCTGGCCGGGCAGGAACGCCGGTTTGAGATCGGCGATTTCGCCCGGTTCCGCAGGGAGTTCCTCGCCGGGCGGATCGACAACGGCGGCGCCTTCCACGACCCGGCGGAGGCGTACCTCTCGGTCCTGCGGCGGGTCCAGGAGGTCGCCAGCGCGCGACAACAGCTCATCGAGCTCCTGGGCGTCACGCAACTCACCCAGGAGCTGGCGCAGGGACAAAGTTTCGGCCTGAGCCAGCTCGACGTCGACCTCGTCAACAGCGAAACGATCGAGGCCCGCGTGCGATGGTCGCGACGGATCGCGGCGTATCGCGACGCGCTCGACGAGTTCAAGCCGGCGCTCGGCCTGTCGCCGCACGCGGCGGTGATCCCCGACCGGGGCAGCCTCGCGGCCTTCGACCGGGTCTTCCAGCGGGCCAGGGACTGGAATCGCCGTCCGGACCGGAAGCTGGCCGAACTGCCCCGCATCGTCGGCGAGCTTCCGGCGCTCGGTGAAGTCTTTGTCAACGGCCGGCGCCTGCCCGCCCATGTGGACCAGGACGTCGCCCGGCTGGACGGTGTGGTGAAGGAGGCGACCGACCAGGCGATGCGCAACCACGCGGCATCCGGCCGAACAGACCCGGACAAGGCCGTGGCGCTCGAGCTGCGCGTTCGGCGCCGGGTGCGCCGGTTGGTCGCGCTCCGCGGCGAGTACGAGCACGCGAGGCGGATCTACGAGCTGGGCGTCCGCCTGGGCGATCAGGTGTCCGAGCGGTTGCTGACGCCGACGGCCGGGGCCACGGCCCCGCCGCGCGGGCCGTCCGTCCAGGCCGTGGTCGACGCCCTCGACCGGATTCGCGAGGCGCAGGACCGACTGGTCGCGGCGTGGACCGACTTTCGCATCGAGCGGCTGGCGTTTTACCGCGACCTGGGCACGCTGCCCTGCGGGAACTGGGACGTGTATCTTGCCTCCTTCACGGCAACCGCCCCGACCGGGCCGGCCCCGGCGGCGTCCCCGGCGCGCGGTGTCCTCGAACCGGCGGAAACCGCGCCGCCAATCGCGCCGGCACCGGCAGCCACGCCTCCGATCGAGCGGTAACGCGCTGCGATCGACCGCAGCCCGGATTCTCGGGCGGGAGGATCGTTGCATGCGGCCGGCCGCCTGGCCTGCGCGCCGTCTCGTGTTCTCAGGATTTCCGCCTGCCCCTATAATTCAACCATCGCCCCGATGGGGGTGGCTCCGCTGGCGTGGCACCGTCGCGGGGTCGCGACGCGATACGGTGCGATGGATGAGGCCCAGGGGATAGGACGGACCGCTCGATGAGCCAGGCCCGCAGCAGGATCCAGGTCCGGGGGCTCGACTGCCCCAAGGAGGTCGAGCAACTGCGCGCCGCGGTCGCCGACCAGGAAGGGATCAACTCCCTCGGCTTCGACCTGATCCACGGGACCATGACCGTCGATCACTCCGCGGGCGCGGTCGACCCCGCCCGGCTAGCTCGCCTGATCACCGAGCGCACCGGGCTGGCCGCGAATGTGCTCGGCCCGCCGGGTGAGGCCGGCGGGGCAAGGGGGTCGGCGGACGGACCGGCCGCGGCCGAATCGTGGTGGTCGCGGTATGGGGCCTGGACCCTGACCATCGGCTCGGGGATCGCGACGGGCGCGGGGCTAGCCGTCTCGTGGCTCGGGCCCTCGCTGGGCTGGGGAACGATCGCGACGGCTCGGCTCGCCGTCGTTTGCTATGTGGCGGCGGTGGTGATCGGCGGAATCGGCCTGTTCCCCCGCGCGGCGAGGAACCTGGTTCGCCTGCACTTTGACATCGATGTCCTGATGGGTCTCGCGGTGATCGGCGCGGCGATGCTGGGCCAGTGGGACGAGGCGGCGACCGTGGTCTTCCTGTACGGGCTCTCGGAGGCGCTCGAAGCGCTCAGCCTGGCCCGCGCGCGGCGCTCGATCCGGGCGCTACTCGACCTGTCGCCGCCGTCGGCCGAGCGGATCAGGCCGGACGGCTCGGCCGAGGTCGTGCCGGCGGGCGAAGTGCGGGCGGGCGACCGGATCCTGGTGCGGGCCGGCGACACGATCCCGGTCGACGGCGAGGTCGCGTCGGGCCGGTCGAGCGTCGACCAGAAGACGATCACGGGCGAGTCGGTCCCGGTGGTGCGCGGGCCGGGGGATCCGGTCTATGCCGGGACAGTCAACGGCGAGGGGACGCTGGAGCTGCGCGCCTCGGGCCCGGCGAGCGACGCCCTGATTTCCCGGGTGGTGGCGCAGGTGCGGGCCAGCCAGTCGGGCCGGGCGCCGATCGAGCGGCGGATCACGCGGTTCGCGTCGATCTACACGCCGATGGTGGTCGGGCTGTCGCTGCTGGTGATGCTCGGCCCGCCGCTGGCGTCGGCGATCGGCGGGCACGGCTGGAGCGGCGAGCTGTTCCGCGCCTGGTTCTCGCGCGGGCTGGTGGTGCTGGTGATCGCCTGCCCGTGCGCCCTGGTGATCGCGACGCCGGTCGCGGTCGTGAGCGGCCTGGCGGCCGCGGCGCGGGCCGGAATCCTGATCCGAGGCGGCGAATTCCTCGAGGAGATCGGCCGGTTGCACGCCCTGGCATTCGACAAGACGGGGACGCTCACCCAGGGGCGGCCTGATGTGGTCGAGGTCGTGTGTGCGCCGGGGCACGCGGACGAGGACCGCGTGGTTCGGATCGCCGCGGCGCTGGGGGATCGCGGCGGGCACGTGCTGGGCAAGGCGATCGCCCGGTATGCGCGCGGGCGCAGCCTGGATGTGCCGATCGCGGACGACTACCGCGCGGTGCCTGGCCTGGGAGCGCGGGGCCGCGTGGATGCGGTGGACTACCACATGGGCAGCCACCGCTACATCGACGAGGCCGGGCTGTGCCGCCCCGAGTTCCACGACCAGCTCGGCCGGGCCGAGGGGGCCGGAGCGGTCGGCACGGCCGTCGCGCTGACGGGCGACGCCGGGCCGATGGGCTGGATCCGCCTGGCCGATCGCCCGCGGCCCGAGGCCGCGCGGGTTCTCGCCGAGCTGCACGACCTGGGCCTGCGCACGGCGATGTTGACCGGCGACAACGCCGGCACGGCCGAGGCCGTCGCGCGCGAGCTGGGCGTCGGCGAGCAGCGCGCGGGGCTCTTGCCGGCCGACAAGGTCTCGGCAATCGCCGAGATCGGCGAGCGGCACGGCCCGACCGGCATGGTCGGCGACGGGGTCAACGACGCGCCGGCGCTGGCCGCGGCGCGGGTGAGCATCGCCCTCGGCGGCATTTCCAGCGGCGCGGCGCTCGAATCAGCGGATATCGTCCTGCTGGCGGATGACCTCGGCCGGCTCCCCTGGCTGATCCGCCACAGCCGGGCCACACTGGCGATGATCCGGCAGAACATCGCGCTCGCGCTGGTCACCAAGGCGATCGTGCTGGTCCTGGCCGTTTTCGGCGTGGCGACGTTGTGGATGGCGATCGCGGCCGACGTCGGCACGACGCTGGTGGTCATCGCCAACGCGCTGCGGCTGCTGCATTCCGGAGCGGCCCGCGGCTGAGATGATCCGGGCGCCAGGCTCATCCCTTCGGTTTGGTGTCGAACAGCTCGCCGATCCCTTCAGCCAGGGTCGGGTGGGTCAATACGGCGTCCCGCAGCGCGGTGTACGGCAGGCCCGCGATCATCGCGACCTGCACCACGGCCATCATCTCGCCGGCCTCGACACCGAACGCCGTGAAGCCGAGAATCCGTTCGCCCGCCGGCTCGACCAGCGCCTTGAGGAAGCCGCGCGGTTCGGAGAGCGTCCGGGTCCGCAACACAGCCGCCATCGGCATCGTGAACACCCGGTAACCGACGCCGCGCTCGCGGGCCTCTCGCTCGCTCAGGCCAACCCTGGCCAGCTCGGGGTCGGTGAAGAGGCAATACGGCACCTGGCGCCCGGTCGTCACGAGTTTCCCGCCCCCGGCGATGTCGTCCAGCAGCACGCGGAAATCGCTGTGGCCGATGTGGGTGAAGTACGGACTGCCCGCGCAGTCGCCCCCCGCCCAGACGCCGGGTGCCGTCGTCCGCAGCCGCTCGTCAACCCGAACGTGCCCGCGGGCGTCGACCTCGACCCCGGCCGACTCCAGGCCGATGCCGTCGGTGTTCGGCGTGCGCCCCCCGGCGACGAGCAGGTGCGTCCCCTCGAGAGTGCCGCGTGTCGTCAACAGGCGGACGGATTGCCCGGATATTCCCTCGACGCGTTCGACGACGGTCTCGGTCCGCACCTCGATCCCCTCGTCGCGGAAGAGTTCCTCCACGGCGTGGGTGACGTCCGGGTCCTCGCGGTGGATCAGCGCGCCGTTGCGCTCCACGACCGTCACGCGACTGCCGAATCGCCGAAATGCCTGCGCCAGCTCGAGGCCCACATAACCGCCGCCCAGGACGATCAGGTGGCCGGGGAGCTGGTCCAGCTCGAGGGCCTCGACATGGGTCAGCGGGCGCGATTCGGCGAGGCCCGGGGTGTCGTCCAGGCGGGCACGCGAGCCGGTGTTGATCACGACGGTCCCGCCCCGGAGGGTGCGGGATCCTCCGTCGTTGAGCGCGACCTCGATGGTCCGCGGCGCGACGAAGCGGCCGGTGCCCATGATGAGCTCGGCGCCGCTGGCGCGGTACTTCTCCAGGTGGACCGCGACCAGGCCGTCGACCATCGTCCGCTTGCGGGCGCGGACGGCGGCCATGTCGACCTTCCACTCGCCGGCGTTGATCCCGAACTCGGCGCCCCGGCGAAAATAACTGGCGACCCGGGCTCCGTGGACGACGTTCTTGCTCGGCAGGCACGCGACGTTCGGGCACGAGCCGCCCACGTAGCGCCGCTCGATGACGGCCGCCCGCTTCCCTCGTGACGCCAGGCTCCACGCCAGGAGCTTGCCGGGCGCCCCGCTGCCCAGGACGACCAGGTCGTATTCTTCCGCGGCGGACATGGCTCACTCCACACTCGAGATGGGGCTGCGCTCCTGCGGACCTCATGCCGGCGGGAGACCGTCGGTCGAACGTATCGCCCGGGCGACCACATCATAGGGCGGCGAGACCGGAGGTGGTAGGGATCGGAAGCTAGTATCCGGGCATCGCCGGGGCTCATAGGGCCGATCCGGGAGGCCCGGGCGGCGAAGGGAACGACTCTGAACCCTCGGCCGACCCGGCCGCGTCCTCCTGCGAGCGGACCATCCGGATGACGCGGCGGATCGTCTGATCCAGGGTGGCGACGTCCACCGGCTTGACGAGGTGCTCGAGGAATCCGGCCTCGCGGCCGCGGAGGACGTCGCCCTCCATGCCGAAGCCGCTCAGCGCGATCCCGGAGAGCCCGTGGCGCCGTCGGAGCTGCTGCATCAGCTCGTGGCCGTCGCCATCGGGGAGGCCCAGGTCGCTGACGACCAGGTCGAAGGGCTCGGCCTCGGCCCGGCGGAGCGCGGCGGCGACGCAGTCGGCCCAGGCGACCTTGTAGCCGAAGCGCTCGAGCAGGCGGCCGGTGGCGCGGGCGGTGTCGACGTGGTCCTCGACCAGCAGGATGCGGACCTGGTCGGCCGGGGCGTCGTCGGGCGTCGCGGCGGGACGCTTCGGCGCGGCGGCCGGGCTGGCGCTGACGGGCAAGGAGACGACGAACGTCGCGCCCAGGTCGGGGCCGTTGCTGGCGGCTCGGATCGTACCACCATGGCGGTCGACGACCGCCTTGGCGATCGACAGCCCCAGGCCCAGCCCGCCGAACTGCCGCGTGACGGCCGGCTCGCCCTGCTCGAAGGCGTCGAAGATGTGCGGCAGGATCTCGGGGCTGATCCCCTTGCCCGTGTCGGCGACCTCGACCTCGACGCGTCCCTCGCCGGCCGCGCGGGTGGCGACCCGCACCGTGCCACCCGCGGGCGTGAACTTGGCGGCGTTCTTCACGAGGTTCCAGATCACCTGCTGCAGCCGCGCGGGGTCGGCCTCCACCAGGTCGGGGCGGGCGGCCAGTGTCATCTCGACGGCCAGTCCCTTGTCGTGGATCTCGCCGCCGACGATGTCCATGACATTCTCGACCAGGTCGTTCAGGTGCGTCGGCCGGCAGACGAGCTGGAGCTTGCCGCTGATCACGCGGCTGAGGTCCAGCAGGTCGTCGATCAGCCGGGTCTCCAGCGCGACGTGGCGGCGGATCATCGCCAGGGAGTCCAGGACCTCCGGGGAGAGCCCGGGGGTCATCTCGAGCAGGGCCACGGCCGAGACGACCGGGGCCAGCGGGGTGCGCAGCTCGTGGGAGAGCGCGGCGAGGAAGCGGTCCTTGGCGCGGCTGGCGGTCTCGGCGGCTTCCTTGGCCTCCTTCAACTGCTCCGCGGCCTGCCGGCTGGCGGTGACGTCGCGCAGCGCGCCGACGAGCCGCACGGCGTGGCGGTCGTCTCCCTGCCCCTCGAAGATCACGCGGCCCACCGAGTGGACACAAAGGACCTCGCCGTCGGGGCGGACGCAGCGGTACTCGACGTCGTAGGGGCCGGCAATGCGGGGATCCAGGGCGCGGGCGAGGTGTTCGATTAACCGGCCACGATCGTCGGGATGGACCATCGCCATGAACCTCTGGGCGGTGATCGGCTCGTCGGCGGCCAGGCCGAAGATCGCCCTGGTGCGGCCCGACCACCGCAAGGTGTCGGTGGTCATGTCGCGGTCGAACAGGCCCAGCTCGGCCGCCTCGACGGCCAGCCGTAGCCGCTCCTCGCTGTCGGCCAGGGCGCGCTCGACCCGCCGCCACTCGGTGACCTCCATGAACGCGCCGACGGCGCCGCGGGGCCGTCCGTCCTCGTCGAACAACGGCGCGGCATTGCCGTGGATGATCTTGGTGCGGCCGTCGGCGAAGGATGCCTCGAGAGTGGCGCCCAGGATGGGCCGACCCTCGCGGGCGGCGACCTGGACGGGCAGATCCTCCGGCGGCACTTCGCGGCCGCCGCGGAGGAAGCGGAAGTGCTCGGGCCGCTCGCCCTCGGGCGCGGTCATCGACGGATTTGCGTCCGGGCGGACCTCGAGCAGCCGCTCCATCGCCGGGTTGACGCGGATCCGCTCGCAGCACGGGTCCTCGGCGATCGCGATCGCGATGGGGACCGTCGCGAAGAGGGTCTCGAGCTCGTCGACGCGAGCCCTGAGGTCCCGGTTGAGCCGCACGATCTCCTGGCGGCCGCGCCATTGCGAGTCGATGTCGGTCCAGGTCCCGTACCAGGCGGCCAGCCGGCCCGCCTCGTCGTGCTGCGGCAGGGCGTGTGCGAGGAACCAGCGGTAGGTGCCGTCGGCGCCCCGAAGGCGGAACTCGCTGTGATACTCGCCCCCGCCGCGGAGCGAGCGCTCCCACACGGCGAGAACCCGCTCGCGGTCGTCGGGGTGCAGGGCCTCGACCCACGCCGTGTCCGGCGAGTCTCCGGGCCCGAGGCCGAGATAGGCGATCAGCCGCGGGCTGGCATACTCGACACTGCCGTCCGGCCGGCAGGTCCAGACCAGATGGGGGATCGACTCGGCCAGGAAGCGGAACCTCCGCTCGCTCTCGCGCAGCGCCTCCTCGGCCCGACGTCGGTCGTCGATGTCGGTCGCCGTGCCGAACCGCCGGACGATCTGCCCGGCCGGGTCGTAGACCGGCACCGAACGGACGATGTGCCAGCGGTGATTCCCGTAACGGTCGCGCAGGCGGATGTCGGCCTGGAACGACTGGCCCCCCTCGACGGCCGGGTTCCGCAGCGAGAGCAGCCGGCCGAGGTCGTCGGGGTGGACCGCATTCCGCCAGCCGAACGACGAGAGCGCCTCATCCACCGACATCCCGGTGTACTCGTACCAGCGGCCGTTGAAGTAGTCGACGTCGCCGTCACCGGTCGCCGTCCAGACGATGTGCGGGATCGTATCGGCCAGCAGCCGGGCCTGATGCTCGAGCGGTCCCGCCGCCCCGGGATGGCCCGCTTCCGCGCCCAGCCCGGGCGGTCGAGACGGCCCCGCCGGGCCGACGGCCCCCGCCGATCCCTCCGCTCCGGCCGGATCCGGCTCCTCCGCCGTCCGATCGAAGTGTGATACCGTCCGACCCTGCGACATGCCCCTCGCCTCTGATTCGCCGGGCGTGACCCGGCTCGCCGCCACTCCGGTCCGGGACCGCATCCGCGTGGCCCGTAAAACGACCCGGCGTCCCCGGGGGCCATGGCGCCCCACCAGGCCGATCCTCGGCGTCGTACGATGGGCCGGCAACTCACCCCGTGCCCCGAACACCCTCAGGGCATCCGTGTGCTAGCTCCCACGATGTCCCGAGAAGATGATCGCTTCTTGGCGCAACCCAATTATCTTAGTCAAACCTCGCTCCCTCGTCTCGGGTCGATCCCGTCGGCCGGCGGGATCCTTTCCCTAAGTCAAGGCGAGGACTCAACTCGCGAGAATTTAAAAAAAACGGCCAGGATCGGGCTCCTCTCCTTGATCCTCACGTCGCGTGAGGGCATAGCATGATCGATGAGGCCGCGGATTCCCGGCCGCGACGACCATCGGAGGACGCCATGAGGCGCGAGACTTGGAAGGTGGGCGAGCTGGCGAGGCGCACGGGACTGACGGTTCGCGCGCTGCACCATTACGACGAGATCGGCCTGTTGCGGCCGTCGCTGCACACCGGGTCGGGGCACCGCCTCTACACGGCCGACGACCTGGCGAGGCTCCAGCGCATCATGTCGCTCCGCCAGCTCGGCCTGCCGCTCGGCAAGGTCCGCGAGTGCCTCGACCAGCCCGGCTTCGCGCCGGTGGCCTTGCTCCGGCAGCACGTCACCAGGTTGCGCGATCGGATCGCGGCCGAGAAGCGCCTGTGCGACCGGCTCGAGGCCATCGCGGCGAGCTTCGAAGCGGCGGAGGAAGTCTCCGCCGACACCTTCATCCGCACGATCCAGGAGATGACCATGATCGAGAGCTACTACACGCCCGAGCAGTTGGACCAGATCAGGAAGCGCGGCGAGGATCTGGGGCCGGAGACGATCCGACAGTCCCAGGACGACTGGGCCGAGCTGATCGCCGAGGTCCGGGTCGAGATGGACCGGGGCACCGACCCGGCCGACCCGCGGGTGCAGGATCTGGCGAGGCGCTGGAAAACCCTCGTCGAAGCCTTCACCGGCGGCGACCCGGGCATCACGGCCTCGCTGGGCCGGCTCTGGAAGGAGCAGGGGGAGACCCTCGCCGCCGCACACGACGCCCGGTATGACCCGCGGGGCGTCATGGACTACATCGGCAGGGCGATGGGGGCGGCAAACGGGAACACCTGAGACGTCTCGCTTCGGCCTCCAGTCCATTTCCGTCGACGGCCGGCGACCTGAGTTCCAGACATCCCGGAGCAGCCTCTTACCCCGGCGGGAAAGATCCTCAAGTAGGTCGGGCATTCTTGCCCGACGCTCAGGCCCCGTCGGGCAAGAGTGCCCGACCTACTTTTATGCCGGCGCAAGAAATCGATCCACGCAGTGAAGAAAGCGAGGTGGAGGGATGGCGTAGGGTGGGCATCGCCCACCGGCGAGGGCCTCGACCGGTGGGCAATGCCCACCCTACATTTCACATTCGGAGAACCTATTTGCGTGTACTGTCCGAATGCGATTCGACGGCAGGGGGGCTCATCGGAGCCCGTGTATCAGCTCCCGCGCGCGAAGCTCGGTCCAGGGGAGTCCGGCCGATCGGGCCAGGTCGCGCGCGGCGTCGAGGAGCGGCCGGGCCTGGTCGTGATGGCGGTTGTCGATCAGGGTCTCGGCGGCGTCGAGTGCCGCGACGGCGCCCGAGGCATCCGATCGGATCAGGCCGCGATAGGCGCGCAGCGACTCCTCGGGGCGGCCGACGCGTGCGAGGATCTCGGCGCGCCAGACGTCCAGCATCGACGCGGTCGCCGCGTCGGCCAGCGACCGGGCGCGTTCGATCCACCCCAGGGCGGCGTCGGGGTCGGCGTCGTGCATCGCCCCCCGCACCAGCGGCGAGACCGCGCCGATCAGGTGGGCGCCCTCGATCCGGATCGATCGGCGCAGCAGCTCGACGGCCAGCGGGGCGGTGACGGCGTCGTCGAGCAACCCGGACGCCGACGCGACGGCTTCGGCCAGTCGGTGGTCGTCGAGCGATGGGGGGTCCAGTGCCGCCAGCTCCCACGGCGCGGCGCACGACAGTTCGCCGGGGTCGACCGCGACGGCGGCCGGGTCGGCGGGTGCGAGCCCGAGCCGACGCCGAACTCGATCGAACGGATAGCCGTGGTACAGCCGCTCGGCGCTGGGGCGGCGGGCAAGCTGTTCGCGGAAGTCGACCACCGCCGCGAGCTTGGCGCGAATCACCAGGTCCCCGTCGCGAGCCCTCCCGGCCGCGTCCAGCGGCGAGAGGCCGTCGAGCGCCTGCCGCGGGGCGTGAATCCACGAGTCCTCGTAGTAGTGCTCGACCCACTCGCGCCGCAGGTCATCCGCCCGGAGCGGCTCGATGCCGGCCGGCAGTCGCACCGTCCAGACGTCGGCGTCCAGGAAGGAGAGCGGCAGCGGCGTGGCCTCGCGCAGGGCCCGGATCCCGCCGCCGTTGCGATCGCCAGAGTACGCGCCCGCGCCCGCCCCCCCGGGCATCCGCGCGAGCAGCCGCTCCTCAACCTGCTGGAGCGTGTCGACCCGCGGGCTCGACAGCCGCAGCTTCCGCGCGGAGCGGTCGATGAACAGGGTCGCCAGGACGACCGGCAGACTCGCGGCCGAATCCGGGCGAACGGCGGGCGGTTCGCCCGGTGCCGGGATCGGACGGTCGGACCATTCGAACAGCTCGACCTGCATGGCCGGGCTCGAATCCAGGCCCGGCGCCTGCGGCGCCGGGAGGCGCCGGATCTCGGGGAATTCGCGGAGCAGGGCGTCGGTATCGACGGGATCCCAGTCGATGGTGAAGGAGTAGCGCAGGGCGTCCGCCAGCTCGTACGCGCCCGCCCCCTGGCGGAGCAGCTCGGCGAGCGTCCAGGCCTCGACGGCACGCTCGAAATGCGCCGACGCCTCGAGCGCGACGACGGCCTCGAACGCGGGGACGGCCTCGCGGTTCAGCCCCCGCCACGCCAGGACGAGGCCGAAGTTATACCAGGCATCGGCGTCCGTCGGGTCCTCCTGCGCCAGCCGGCCGAAGGCGTCGGCCATCGAGGCGAGATCCGTCGACCCGGGGCGGCTCTGGTTCGATTCACCGCCGCCCTCGTGCAGCCGGCGGTCCCACGCCGCACGCCGCGCCGGGGCAGTCGGATGACGGAGGTGATAAGACGCCCGGGCCGCCGCGGGCAGGTCGCCGGCCGCGTCGAGCGTCGCGATGGCCTGCGAGGCCGCGGTCGCGGCGTCGCCTCCGTGGAGCGCGGCCTGGCGCCAGCACGCCCGCGCGGCCAGCGGACGGCCCGCCCTCAGGTGGTCCCACCCCTCGTGCAGGCGATGTCGCGATGTCGGCTCGTCGGGCGGGGTCATGGGCTTCTCATCCCTGGTCCGTTCTCCTCCCTGTCCCTGGTCCGTGGTCCGTGGTCCGTTGTGGAGCGATGCGGACGGTGGCAGGTAATCCAGCGCGGGCCGTCCGCGGGATGACGGACGACAGAGAGCCAACAGCCAACGGCGAAGAGCAGACAACCGACAAAACCTACTGCCCAGGCAGGATCAGCCTGGGCCGTTCCTGGCCGGGCGCGGCGGCCGGGGCCTCGGAGCCGGGGGTCCAGATGGCCGCGCCGCCGCGAGCGGATTCGGGAGTCCAGATCTCTCCGGATCCGGCGGCGCCGAGCTCACCGGTCGCGGTGGTGACCCGCGGACCGTAGGTCGCGACCAACTGGTCGAGGATCGAGGTGTCGACGAGGATCCGGCCCTGCTGTCTGGGGTCGGCGCCCATCTGGACGATCCCGAGCTGCGCCAGGCGATAGAGCAGGGCGGTCGTGGCGTCCTGGTTGCCGCGGTAGCGCTCGAACAACATGACGATGGAGCGGACCCAGGTCTCGGGCGGGTCGACGACCGTGCTGGCCTGGAGCTCGATCATCTCCCATTCGAAGTTGCGCGGCGTGGCCTTGACCGACTCGGCCTGCCGGCCGCGGCGGAGCCACTCGCGGGCCGCCTCGCCGTCGCCGTGGCGGGCCTCGGCGAGCGCCAGGCTGCCGAAGAGGCCGATTGGGTCGATGCGGAACCGCGGGAGGACCGAGGGCCGATCGGCGATGACGCGCCCGGCCTTGTTGGCGACCCGGGCCAGCCCCCAACCGCGGGCGCGGTGGTACAGGTCGACCAGCCGGTCGTCGTCGAGGTCGGCGACCGGGATCATCGACCAGCGCGAGAGGTGGAGCCGGTCGAGGTCGAGGCTCGCGGCCTCGACGGCCGGCTCGGGCTTGAGCCCCAGCCGCGACCGGAGCGCGTTCCAGTCGAACGCGCCGTCGGCGTCCTCGGCGTCGGCCTCGAGCAGCCGGATGGCCGCGCGCAGGGGAACCTCGGCGTCGCCGGCCTTCGCGGCCTGCGCGGGCGTCCTCCGGCGCAGGACTGGGTTGGGCGTCTCGGGCCAGACCTCGGCCAGGATGGACGCGCGCTGCTCGCGGGCCAGCCGGTCGGCCTCGGCCTCGTCGAGCCCTTCGGGGAGGCTCCATCGGCGGTTCAGTGCCAGGAGGTACCGCGAGGTTTTGCCGATCACCTTGGTACGTGGGTGGGCCGGCGGGATCATGCCGCGGGCCGACGCCGTGAAGCGATCGACCAGCCGGTCCATCCGGCTGTCGTCGTACGTCTCCAGCACAACGGAGTCGTCGCCGACGATCACCTCGCCCTCGACGACCGGGATCTCGGTCCGCGCCAGGCCGGGCCGGGCCTCGACCTTCCGGCGGTCGAGAATGAGGAAGGATTCGGTCGCGCGAGCCTCCTCGGCCTCCGGATCGATCGGCCGCTCGGGCCCGGCAGCGAAGTACGGGTCGGCCCCCAGCGCGCGCAGCAGGCCAACGCGGTCGCGCAGCGGCCAGGTGAGCTGGACGAACTCGACGGTCTCGCCGCCCGTCGAGGCGGGGTCGAGGATCTGGCAGAGCGCCTCGAGGTCGACCGCCTCGGTCGTCGCCCCGACACGCGTGACGTAGCGCCGAAGCGCGGCGACGCCGGCCTTGTCCTCGGCCAGCCAGAGGCTGCACAGCCCCCGGTTGTGGTCGGCGACGGCGCCGACCGTGGAACCCGCCGCGAGGAGCTCGAACGCCGACGCCGCCGACGACCACAGGCCCTCGTCGGCCCACCCCAGCGCCCGCTCGAACGACTCGCGGAACGCGTCAGTCGCCCCGGCGGGCGCCGGCAGCAGCCGGTACGGGTTCTTCTCCCAGGCCGAGACCCGTGGGTTGGCGCGGAGCTGGGCGAGCGAGCGAGCGATCACCCGTTCCTTGTCGGATTCGCCGGCCCAGGCCGCGGCCAGCTCCAGGTGCCTGAGGCCGGCGATCGGATGGTCCGCCTCGGCCAGGGCGACTCCCAGGTAATGCGCCAGCGCCGCATACTCGCGGCGGTGCTCCGGCGCGATCGCCGAGAGGCTCTGCTGGAGCGAGCCCACGGCCACCGCCGGCCCCTGGGTTTCCAGCACCAGCCGCGTCCGCAGGGCGTTGGCGCCAAGGTGCCCGGGCTCCTTGCTCAGCAGCGCCGCCAGCGTCGCCTTCGCGTCCTCGGGCCGCTTGAGCTCGACCTCGGCCAGCGCCTTGCGGACCAGCAGCCACGGATTGCCGGGGAACCTGACCAGGCCCTCCTCCAGCGGCTTGAGCGACGACTCGATCTGGCCGCTCTCCACCATCCGCTGGGCGCGCTCGGCGTAGGTCTCGACCTTCTGGCAGCACCACTTGAACTTCTGGCCGCTGCCGCACGGGCAGGGCTTGTAGGGGTCGACCAACGCCATTCTGGACCTTTCTCGTCTCTCGTCGTGGGTTAGATACACCGCCGGGGCGGGGACTGCACCTCGAAGACTCGGGGCCAGTCCAGTCCCCGTCCTGGCGGGGCCTGCTGGGGTCGCGGCGGGACCCGGGATCCGACCGGGCCGTCCGGGTCGGTTGGGTCGATCGCCTCGCGTCCCGGCACCTCGCGCGACGGCCGCCGCGGGGCACCCGGCCGGCGGACGCGCCGCCCCCGCGCACGTCGTTCCCCTTGATGCTATCCTGGAATGCGGCCGCTGGGGAGTCAGAGCCGCCCGCGATCGGGGACCGGCCGCCCCCTTCGGTCGCGCCCGGGCGCCGGAGCGGCCGGCATGCGCCGGAGAAGTCAAGTTGATCCGGGAGACGCCGCGATGGATGCCTCGACGACGCGCCCGTCCCTCGCACGACGGCCCTTACCCGCGCCGATTCCTCCCGCGCCGACTCGTGCCGCGCCGGCGAGACGAAGGCGGCGAGGCGGTCGGCCCGCCGTCGTCGGTCTGCTCATCGGCGCCCTGCTCGGAGCCATGCCGGGTGCGTCGTGGGCCTGGGGGCGGCTGGGCCACCGCGCGGCGGGCCGGGTGGCCGAGTCTCGGCTGACGCCCCGGGCCCGCGCGGCCGTCCGCGAGCTGCTGGACCCCGGCGAGTCGCTGGCCGACGCCTCGACCTGGGCCGACGAGCACGCGCGGGGCATCCGCGGCTCGGCCGCCTGGCATTACGTCAACGTCCCGATCGCCGAGCCCCATTACAATGCCAGCTTCTGCGGCCGGGGAGGCTGCGTCGTCGAGAAGATCGCCGAGTTCCGCCGGGTGCTGGCCGACCGGAACGCTCCCCGCGCCCGTCGGCGCCAGGCGCTGCGGTTCCTCGTCCACCTGGTCCAGGACCTGCACCAGCCGCTGCACGTCGGCGACGACAACGACCGCGGCGGCAACGAGCTCCAGCTCCACCTCGGCCGGCGTGAGACCACCAACCTGCATCAGGTCTGGGACTCGGGCCTGTTCCGCTGGCACTACCGCGAGCATGCCGAGGACGAGCTGGTCCGCGACGCCTTGGCACGGGCCGACCGCCCCGAGGCGCGGGCGTGGACCGACGGTCGGGTCGAGGACTGGGCCGACGAGAGCCTCGCGCTGGCCCGCCGCGCGTACCAGAACCCGCGCACCGGGCAGATGCTCCGCCGCGGCGACGAGATCGGGCTGGACTACGTCGACGCCAACGGCCCGAAGGCCGTCGAGCGCATCGCGCAGTCGGGCGTGCGGCTCGCGGCGATCCTCAACGAGATCCTGGGCGAGTGAGGCGGTGTGTATGTTTCAGGATGTCGGCCCCTTCGACCCCTTCGCCGGCCCGGAGGTCTTGCCGGAATTGGGCTGGTCCTGCGACGCGGCCGGAGTCGCCGGCCCCTTCTCATCGGCCGACTTCTCGCCGCCTTCGGTTTCGTCGACGCCGTGCTCGACCGGCCGCTCGCCGAAGATCTTCTCGAAATTGGGGAAGCCGTAACGCCTGATTATGGGTCCGCTCATGATAAATCCTCGATAATTCGGCTGATCGCCCCCTTGAGGAGCTTGATGAACGTCCGCCCTCCCGGGACGGCGACCAGACGCAACGGGTGAAACGTCCAATCCAATGGGGAGACCACATCCTCCCCCGCCTGCCAGGGGTATTCGCAATTATCCGGGCGGTGGCCATCCCGTCGCACGGCCGGGTTCAAGACCTCGATCTCTCCCGCCAGGCGGCGAACCAGGGAGAGTAGGCCCCGCATCCTATTCGGATCCCGCCCGGAATCGAGGATGAACTGCCTGATGACGACGGGCAGGGGCTTGGCGATGTAGCCGTGGCTCGCCTGGAGTTCCTCGGGCGGTGTTCCGGCTCGGAGGAGGTAAGCCTTGCAGAGCTTCTCGCAGGCCATCTGGAGGAACAGCAGTTTGTGGCACTCCGCCGCGACAGCTTCAGGATGCTGCTCGTAGAGTTCCCAGGCCCTGAGATCCGCCTGGGCCTGGCGAGCGTAAGCCAGCGCCCAGTCGGCGCGCTCGCTCACTGGACCCCCTTCTCGGACGGCCTGGGGATCGGGTCGCCAACCGTCCATCCATGAGGGAGCTCCAGTTGGCGGTCCTGAATCCTTCGAAATTCATCCGGAGTGACCTCCACGATGATGGAGGGGTAGCTCAGGCCCGATGCCGGGGAGGGGCCGAACTGGATCGGCATGATACCCGAGGGCACGGTGTTCTCGTTCACCTCGAGCAGCTTGATCGGCTCGTTGGACCTCACCTCAACGTCGGCAGAACCGGAGATCCGGAAGACGTGGGTCAGTCCGGTCTCGATCTGGTAATGCTTCCAGGCCAGTGCCCGGGCCTCTTCATCCTTCGTCGGCATCGCGAAACCTCGCTTGGCCAGGAGCCCTCGATCCAGGGCAGACCCTTCGACAACTCTCCATCTATTATCTCGCGTCTACCGCCGATCGCAAGTCGATCCGAGGAGCGGGCAACCCGCCATCCGGGCCGGCGGTGCCTGGCGAAGTCCATTCCCCTTATCGGTACGCGAGACACCAGCCGGCGCGGGGCGCGTCTTCGTTATTTCCCGGAGAGAACCCGGTCGAGCCGGTCGGGAACCTCGAGCTTCATCGTGGCCAGCCGGATTCGCATGTTCTCGACCGAGTCGTAGCTGAACTGGTGGGCGTCCGGCGCGTCCCAGACGATATAGCGCTCCCGGTTCTGGAAGTCGAGGTAGACGACCGCCATGCTCGAGTCCTGGTAGATCCAGACGGCGATGAACGGCCGCGAGCTGCCGGCCTTGTCACGAGCCAGGGGGGTAAACATCTCGATCTGCTTGCCCACCTGCATGCCCTGGAGGACCGCCCGGATGGCCGAGCGGCCCCGGCCGGTCGGGATGACCGCCAGCTCGTACGGCCCGATCGAGACCGACCTGTGCAGTACCACCGGCCGCCCGGCCTGTTCCTGCACCTCCATGGCCCTTTCCCACAGGTCGTAAAGACTCTTCTCGCTGATCAGGAACGGATCGGGCGGCGAGAGCGGGACCATCGGCTTGACGCGAGGGGCGTCGTCGGCGTCGTCCGGCAGTTTCTCCCGGGGGATGATGCCGCCCGCCCAGAACGGACGCCGCTGTTCTGTCGTCGGGATCTCCGTGGAGCTGGGGTCGTCCTCGGCCACCTCGTCGAGCCGGGGTGCTTCCACGAACGAGGAAAGGTCCTCGTCGAGCTGCTCGGCGACCTCCACCGGGATGACGACGACCATCATCCGGTCGAGCCGGACGCCCGGCACGGGGACGTTGAGCAGCGTGCCAACGACATAGTCCCAGATCGCCTCGAGCCGCGGTCGATACGTACGCTGCCAGTGGGCATGCTCGATCAGGGGGTAGACGACCTCGGGCCAGAGGTCGGCGCTGACCCCGTCAAGCTGGTCGGAGCGAGTGGCATACCGGAGAACCGCCCGGCGGAAGTCGGGCTGCTCGCGCCAGACCTCCGCGATACGGTTCCAGAGTGACACGCGATCGCCGCTTAGCGCGCTGCGGGCCGGTGCCATCAGGGCCAGGTCGTCGAGCGTCCGGGGCATCAGGCCGGGATTGAGGGTGCCCCTGGCGTCGAGCATCGCCTTGCGCGCATACGTGCTGGCGTCCCGGAGGCGCCTGCGAATCTCGCGGAACCGTCTGCGCTTGCCGAGCGTATCCCGGGTGGCCAGGTACTTCATCACCACGACGGGGTTGATGGCGGCGCGGACGTCGGGGCGGTCGTCGAGTAGTGCGGCGGCGCGCCCCATCTCCTCGTCGGTCGGCTCGAGGGACGACAGCCAGGTCATCGCCAGCAGGAGGCGGGCCCGGTCGGCGTTCCTCGCGTCGAGCGGTCGCCGGAGGAAGAACCCCCGCCGCCGCGAGCCGCCCAGGAGGTAAGCCAGGTAGTGGCCGCAGAGAAAGCGCTGTTTCGGCGAGAGGACAAATGGTGTCTCGAGGACCTTCGCGAGCATCTCGCGCGCGACCGGGTGGTCGTGCGGATCCCGGGCGGCGGGCCGGCCCGGCTCGGCGCGCTCCGGAGGATCCTTCGGGGGCGGCGGAGAGGCTGCCGGACGCGACCACCGCGGTAAGCCCGACGGGGGGGTCTCGATCGGGGACATCACGACCGGCCCGTGGCCGTTCGCCGAGACCCGGCCGGCCTTGCGGTCGCCCACGGTCAGCGTGGTCGACGGCGGCGGGCCGAGCGGGCCGGGCGCGTCCGATCGCCGGTGGCCGGGATTGATCCGATCGAGCCGCCGCGCGCGCTCGACCTCCTCGAAGATCGCCAGCGCCACCAGGTTGGCCGACGCCGGGCGCCTGGCCGGATGCTTCTCGAGGAGCGAGAGGATCAGGTTCTCCAGAGTCGACCAGATCTGGGGGTTCCTGTGGCGGGGTGCCGGGGGCGTGGCGTTGACGTGCTGGCCGAACAGGGACATCGCATGGCCGGCGAACGGCAGCTCGCCGGTCGCGCATTCGTAGAGCATCACACCCACCGAGTACAGGTCGGTGCGATGGTCGAGCGACTTACCCTGGGCCTGCTCGGGGCTCATGTAGAGCGGCGTGCCGCGGATCGACCCGGACTGATCCCCCCGGCCGCCGTTGACGAGCGAGATCCCGAAATCCGAGAGCTTGGCCTCGTCGTTCCGCGTGAGCAGGACGTTTCCGGGCTTGACGTCCCGATGGATCACGCCCTGGAGGTGCGCGTAGTCGAGCGCCTCGGCCACCTGCCCGCAGATCCGGAGCCGATCGACGAGCAGCAGGTCGCGCCAGCGATTCGCGAAGCTCGGCCCGTCCACCTCCTCCATCACCAGGAAGCAGGTCCCGTCCGACTGGCCGAAGTCGTACAGCCGCACGATCCGGTCGTGGACCAGCCGGGCGAGGATCTGCGCCTCGAGGTGGATCTTCCCGGCGCCTTCGGGCGTACCGGCATCCTTCAGCAGCTTGATGGCGACGCTCCGCCCGAGCACCTGGTCGGTCGCCCGGTAGACCGTGCCCATGCCGCCCTGGCCGAGCTCCTCGACCAGGGTGAACCGCTCGCCGAGTATCGCGCCGACGCCAATCATCCGGTCCGCCCTCGAGAGCCGAGTCGCCATCCGCCCCTCAGCCTGCGGTGATGCCGTTCCCCCCGCGCCCGATACTCAAGATGGCGTCGCGCGGAT
>DAIDHB010000136.1 GCA_027452145.1 Planctomycetales bacterium | reverse complement strand
GCCGCGTCCGGTGCGCCGGCGTCGGAAGATGTCGGCGAGGCGGATGCGGCGGATGGCGCGGGGATTCATCCGGCTATTCCAGAACCTGGGCCTGTGGGCGGTGCTGATCGCGGTGTTGCTGCCGGCGGCGGGCCTGCCGGGCCAGGCGGGCGGGCAGCGTCCGATGACCACGGGCAGCCCACGCAAATCGGTCGCGGCAATGCTGACCGCGCCCCTCAACCACGAATTACACGAAGGACACGAATCGGACCGTTCTTCTCATTCGTGCTCTTCGTGTCATCCGTGGTCGAGAATCCAGATCGCCGCCGGCTCGCATCGCGCTTCCTATCTGGATCGGAAATCCTCCAACCACGGATTGCACGGAGGGCACGGATCGAACCATCCCGCCCATTCGTGCCCTTCGTGTCATCCGTGGTCGAATCTCCCGCTCGCGGCCGGCTCGGTGGTCCGCGTCGCTCGGACTGCCCTGGCGGGGCCGGTTTTCCCCGTTTCGAGCGCGTTGAGCCCTGGAAAAACGCAAAACGAACCCAATTTCGGCCGGGTTTCGGGGTTCGTGGCGACCGCGAAGCCGGCCTCGACGCATCCGCGCGACCGCTCGCGAGGCCCGCCGAGGCGTCAAAACGCCGCGATCTCCGCCGCTCGACCGCCTCCGTTGGCACTCCTCACGGTGCCGTGCTGACGCAGTGCGCGCCGGGAGGATCGCCGTGCCGTCGGTCTCGACTGCAACATCATCGCTGAGCCCGGCCGGACTCCTACTGTGGTCCCGGCCGCTGCAGGCGAGACCTGTTCTTTCCCAATTCGGTCGGATTGTTTGATCAGCGCGTACCACACCGGGCGTGTTGCAGGACCCGGGCTGGCGTCGAACGCGTCGTTGCGCGTGCGATGACCATCCCGGGCCAGAAGGTTGGTGCCAGGTCGCCGGAGGAGGCCCCGGCCGAGCATCCCCGACCCATTGTTCCGGACGCAAGCAAAGGCGAGGCTCTCACGCGGACCCGGCCGGCCGGCCGTTCCGCCCGGCTCGCCCGGAGTCCGAAGTAGGTCGGGCATTAATGCCCGACCTACGAAAGACCCGATTCGGACCGATCCGCCCGAAGTCGGTCAGGCTCTCAGCCTGACTCGGCCCGGTCGGGTCCGTCCGGTCCGTCCGCCCGTCCGGGTCAGGCTGAGAGCCTGACGGACTTGACTCACCGCCCCTTCGCCGCCCGCAGGTGCGACGCGACCTCGTCGGCCGTCAGGGCCCGGTCGTACACGGCGGCCTCGTCCAGCAGCCCCTCGAACCCCGAGCCTGAACCCAAATCCGAGCCGCCCGCATCGCGGGTGCCGAGGATCCGCCGGGCCAGGCCGAGCGCGCGAGACGAGCCATCCTCCCGGCTCGACCCCATGCGGCCGTCGACAAACACCCGGCAAACTCGGCCGTCGGAAACCAGGGCGACGTGATGCCAGCCCGACGGGTCAATTCCCTCGGCGCCGAGTGCCGTCAGCTCCTTCACGGCCGACCCGGTCGAATCGGGGACGCCGTCGCGGAACCAGAACTCAACAGTCGCCTCGGCCGGCAAGCGGTCCAGCGGCGTCTTCAGGCTCCCGTTCGCGAGATACACCGCCCGGTTCTTCGCTGCCTCGTCGAGAACACCAGGTCCCGGCAGGTAGAACGCGTGGCCGCCGACGTACGACGCATCCCGGCCGTGGCCGGAGGCGTCGCGCGCGACGGTCCCCTCGATCTCGTCGAGCCGCCAGTAGGCGACCGGCTTCGAGGCCAGCACGGCCTCGGAATAAGGGGTGCTGGCGAGATCCGGCATCGGCCGCGACGGCCGGCCGGCGACCTGTTCGAGCAGCTTCAGCACCGCGTCGACAATCCTCGGCTCGGCCTGGACCTCCAGCCCGGCGGTGCGGGCCGGCCAGGTGGTGTAGCCGCCGAGCGCATGCTGCTCGGGTGGCGGGATGTAGCCCTCCGAGCCATTCGCCAGCTCGATGTTCATCGTCAGGGGCAGCGGGCTCCTGGCCTTGAGCTTCAGCCCGGTGATGGCGTACACCTCGTCCGGAATCGCCGTGATCGCCAGGTCGCCGATTCGGATCGCCTGGAGCTTCAGCTCGCGCCTCGGGTCGTCATGCAGATAAATCGCCTCGCGGGCGTAGACCTCGGGCAGGGTGCGGGGCTCCTTGCGGTCCTTCATCGCGGCGACGACCTCGCGGGCCCAGGCCAACCGGGCGTCGTCGGGCAGGCGGCGGCCGAGGACGAGCGTCGACTCGGCCATCGCCAGCGGGACGTCTTCGCGATACTCGACCTTCCTGTACGCCCGCTCGGCCGAGGCGGCCACGGCGTCGGCATAGGCGTCGAGGCCCGGGTCCTTCTTCGGCCGGCCGTAGTCCATCCACATCTGGTCGCCGCTGGTGCCCTGCGACATCATCGCGACGAACGGATGAGCGGCCGTATCGGGTGCCGATGCGCCGGCGGCCCCGGCTCCGGCTCCGGCTCCGCCTTCGATCCGGCGGGCGAGGGCCGCGGCAAACCGGCCGTAGTAATCGGCCGAGACCGGCTGGGCGCCGTAGTAGTGCATCGAGTAGTTGGCCAGTACGGCGATCGGCCGGCCCGATCGCGATTGCACGGCGAGTACGGTGAGCGCCGGGTCGACCGGACCCGAGGGCACGATCGCGCCGGGGTCCTGATAACCGGGGTGCATGTTGGCCCGGACCGACTTCACGCCGAAGGGGTCGGCGAGCATCCGGTCGGGGCGTCGGATCCATCGGCGGCAGTGGGTATGCTCGGCATCATCGACCGCGGCCCACCCCGCGCGGGCCGGCTCGAGGTTGGCCGCGGCGTGTTCGATCGCCTCGGCGATCCGCCCCGGCAGAATGGCGGCATAGGCATCGTCCGCCGGGGTGCCAAGCGCCCCCATCACCGAGGGCGCCGAGTGCGTATGAGTGGCCGAGACCAGCATCCGGTCGACGGGGATTCCGGTCCGCTCGCGGGCGATGGATTTCGCCCGGTCGATCAGGTCGCGCGGC
This sequence comes from Planctomycetales bacterium, assembly GCA_027452145.1. Lineage (GTDB taxonomy): Bacteria > Planctomycetota > Planctomycetia > Isosphaerales > Isosphaeraceae > JAKAUH01. The sequence continues at coordinate 405 of DAIDHB010000136.1, read as the reverse complement.
ATCATGCAGGTGTCGACCACGACGATCGCCAGCCGGGTCGAGCCGTTTTCCAGCACCAGGGCCTTCACCCGGACCGGGTCCCGGACCCGATCGGCCCGGGCGGCGAGGAACCCGCCGTTGACGATCACCGGGAACCGGTCGGGCGAGGCATCAACCGTCGCCGCCCCCGCGCGAAGGCCCGGCGCGGGCCCGTCCGCCGCGGTCGCACGAGCGGCCTGGAAGAAGAACCCGATGACGACACACCACGCGACCGCCGCAAAGCCCCGACCAATCATCGGCGAGGTCCTCCCATTTCGTTCCACTCGTGGCCGGGTCGGTTCCATTCGTAGGTCAGGTTTTCGCCTGACGATCCGCGGCGAAGTCAGGCGAAAAGCCTGAGAGTCTGTCCCAGAAGGGGAAGGCGAG
>DAIDHB010000135.1 GCA_027452145.1 Planctomycetales bacterium | reverse complement strand
GGCTGATGCTGAGCCGGCGGCTCGCGCGCGACTACGAGCGACTGACGGAATCCAGCGAGGCCATGGTACAGGTGTCCGCGATCCATCTTATGCTCAAGCGATTGAGACCAGTCTGAATACCTTCTCACACGCGTTCTCAGTGCCTCTGGACGCTGGTCGCAGCCTGCCTGGGTGGTCTGGTGAGTCATTTGTTCTTTGCCCAGCCGGCAGCTATCCTCGCCGAAAAATTCGAGCCCGGTCCCGGTCCGGAAAATTCGAGATCGTGGAGTCGTTGGCTCCGGACGACGGTCACCACGATCGCGGGGCTGATCCCGATCGCTTCGATCGCGTCCGTGATGTCTGGCTCGCGCACCCCAATGTGGACGGGTGTGACACTCCTGCTGACCCTCGCCCTCATCGGCATGGCGAGCCTTGTCGCGGTCCTCAGCCGGGGCCGGCAGCGAGCGGTCGGACTCGGGGCCGCTTTGTTTGCAGTGGGATGCCTGATGCCGCTCTGGCAGCGGCCGTCCGATTCCACTGGCACGTCGGGACGACTCCTCGACAGCATCCGTCCCTGGCTTCCGCCGATGGCCCGGAGTACCGATCCTGCCAACCGACGAGTCCTGGAGATCCTGGATCGGCCAATCCCGATGCCGTTTCCCGATGAGACGCCTCTGTCCAACGTGCTGGCCTACATCCGCCAGGCCACAGCGACGCCGACGGATCGCGGCCTCCAGGTTTACGTCGACCCCATCGGCATGCAGGAAGCGGAGCGGTCGCTCAACTCGACCGTGCAGATCGATCTCGACAACATCCCCTTGAAAAAGACCCTGAAACTTTCCCTGGACCAGCTCGGTCTCGCTTACGAGGTGAAGGACGGCTACCTCAGTATCAACTGCGCCGAGTCGATGGACCTACACGTGGATCCCCAGGATCCCTTTCAGATCGTCGGCCACTGCTTGCTCGCGCTCGTGGCGGCGGGCATTGGAGCGATGGCCGGTCCGATCGCCGCCGGGTCGCGGCGGGAGCAGGAAACCCGCGTCTCGACGTGAAGGAGCCATCAGAAAAAACGTCCAACAACGGTGGTGGGTCATACTGGTCTCCGATCATCGTCGCCGCGCGATCGATCAGAGCAAGCCGAGTTCCCGCCGAACCTCCTCGGTCGAGAGACCGGAACCCTCGCGACACTGGGCGCGTGCCTGTTCGAGGATCGCGAGGAATCGAGGATTGCTGCCCAGCGCCAGCGATTCCAGGTCGAGTTCATCGATCGGGACCAGTGCCGCGATCGGGACCCCGGCCTCGGTCACTACCAGCGGTTCGCCTGCCAGGCCGCGCACGGATTGGCCGAGAGAATCGTTGGCCTGGATCAATTCGATGTTCTTCATAGCTCGCACTCCTCGTTTCCCAGCCACAGGCGATTCCCTCGCTTGACTCCCACCGCCAGGATCAAGACCCGGTTCGCGTCGCCTCCGTCCGAGCGGACTTCTCTATTGATGTCGTAGAATACCCGGAGGTCGCCAATTCGCAATTCCCATGTCGCAATCGAGTTCGGTCGCAAGAGCTTTCGATTCCGCGTGGCATTATCCGGTTGGTGCGTGAGCTGACGTTCGACCGTATCGACGACAAGAGCTCGCTCGCGAGCGTCGAGTCCGCGCAAGTGCCCCAGTGCGATCGGCGCATAGACGATCTCATAGGACAAGCCTGTTCTCCTTCGCGTTGGCCTATCTCCCCTGAGGAAGTCATACGTCGGCCATCGTACATCGGTCAGTCCCCATGCAACGCCCGCAATCGGGGCGAAAGCCGGAGGATGAGCTGCGCGCGTTCGAACTCATCCAGCCAGTCGGCGGCGACGGCATCGAGGGCCTCGGCCGGCGGCGGGACGAGGCCGGTCGGGCACGACGGGCCGAGGTAATCGGACGCCATCCGACGGTAGGCTGACAGCGTCCGCTCGCCGTAGCGGAAGACCTCGTAACCGTCCTCGCTCAGGAACACGACCACGGGCACGCGGTGGCCGCCGTTGATCGCCAGCTCCTGGCGCACGTCGGGCCGGGCGTCGCGATCGAGGAACCGCAGGTCGATCGCACTCGACGCGCCGGCAAAATGGTCGAAGACCGGGCACTGGCCAATGCAGTCGCCGCACCAGGCCCCGCACAGGCAGAGCACCGGCATCTTTCGCGAGAAGCCGGCCAGCAGCGTGCGCTGGTCGTCGGTCAGGGCGAACCGGGCATGCATCGCGTCCCAGCGGGTTCGTTGCGCCGGGGTCGCGTAACCATCGAGGAAACGCCCGTAAGGCAGCGCCTCGGCGAAGACCTTCGACCACTCGATCATGGTTCCCTCGGCATGATGGGGAGCGTCCCCTGGCGCCAGCGGAACGACTCGGGCGGTTCCTCGGCCGCGTCCTCGGCGTCCCCGGACGACAACGAGGGCGGCAGCGGGATGTCGACCCGTTCCTCGTAGGCGTAGAGGTCCCGGATGTTTTCGTTGAAATACTGGCCCTTCGACGGGGCGTCCATCAGCTCGTCGTAGACCGAGAACGGCACGTCGTAATACGCGTAGACCCGCCGCGGCTCGACCAGCTCGACCTCCAGGATGCTGCTGACCGGGTCGAAGCCGATCGACCGGATCAGGCTCGATTCGACTGGCTGGCGATCCATCCCGGGCTCCTTCTTGTGGACCGGACGGCGGAACACGGCGAGGCGGCGGGCTCGGAACACCGTATCGACGAGGTGCCGCTCGCGGACGAACTCAGAGTCGGTCCGGGGAGGGCTCCGAGCCCCCGTCAGGGGGCGATCGGACGTAGCCGGGGGGCGTCAGCCCCCGGGCTCAGACCGCAGCGCCACACACCAAATCCTCTCGACGGACCCTCCCGGCCGCGACCCCGCGTCGCGGGGTCGCGGCCGGGAGGATGACACGATGGCGGGGAGACGAGGGGTCGCATGGCGGTCCGGGGGGGCTGACGCCCCCCGGCTACGTTCTGGCGCCCACTTCGTGGGCTCATGGGACAGTCTCTCAGCTCGCGATCCAGTCGAAACTTCATCGGCAAGGCTCGTGCCGCCGCAGGTCGTCTCATGATTGTCCCACGCAGGCCGGCCGCGGGTCAAATCCAGCCGAGCGACGCGAGCGCGGCGATGTGCTTGCAGTAGCCCACCCGAGCGTCGGGGTTCTCGGCGACCTGGTAGGTCCACTCGGCGCAGTCGCACTGGGTCGCACCGCCGGCCAGGCGGCAGGCGAAGTACGGTCCGTTCTCCAGCGGCGGATGCGGCCGGGTCAGCCGCCACTGGATCGGCGCGAGCGCCGTGCCGGCAACCCGCTGGGCGCAGTAGGTCTTGCCGCCGATGACGAGCAGCCGAACCCGCGGCCGATCGGCCGCCGGACCGTCGGCGTTGCCGTTTTCGCCCGAATCCTCGCCGAGCGTCATCACGACCAGGGGGGGCTGGTTGAGCGCTGACTCGAGGGTCCGGGTGCCCAGCTCGGCGCGCAGGCGGTCCCACGACCGCCGGGCCTCGTTGCAGGCGTTGCGGAAGTGCCAGGCGATCGGGTGAAACGCCCCGTGCACCGCCTCGGCCACCTCGAGGTCGGCAATCGACACGTCCAGGATGATCCGCCCGCGCTGGGCCAGCTCGACGGCCCGACGCTCGGGGTCCGACTCGTCCCGGTCGCGAAGCGGACGCGGGATCGGTCGCGAGCGGGCCGGGACTAGCTCACGGACGGGAGCGACGGCCCGCGGAGTCGTCGGGTCCTCCCACGGCGGGACGACCCGCTCGTCGGATTCCCACGGCGGGCGGATCGTCGGCGCGGTAGCAGCCGCTACGGCCGCGGCCGGCGGGACGGATTCCCGATCGCGTGAGCTGGCAAGCATCGCGGCCTCCGTTCCGGGCATCCCTCGCCCTCGTCGAGCCGATCGCGCCACGCCGTGCTGTCGACGGCGATGGGCGGCCTCCGTCCTTCCCGTTCCGCGAACCGAGCCGAAGCCTGTCGACGCCGGACTGACGAACCGACGTCAGCCCGGCTCGCACGCGGCGAGGTGGACGTACTGCCGCAACGGCGTCCGACGGCTTGAGTGGCGTTCCCCCTCACCCGAGGTCGCATTCACCACCGGCTCGGCTGCCACGATGCGGTAGCCGCGTCCCTTCCAGGTGATCCGCTGCCCGGATCGCCAGTCCTGAAACCCGCCGGGACACCCCTCCCGGCCGATCAGGCAGACCTCGCGGATCGTCGCCCGTTTTTCCTTCGCGCGGCCGCTCCGAGGCCCGGCCGAACGCGACGCCTCCAGCACGATCGCCATCCTCGACCTCCTCCCCTCCCTGCCTGGCTCCTTGCCGGCAAACCCACGATCCGCCGAGACTTCCCTTCGGTGGGTTTCCCCTGCGACCGCCTGACCGGCGTTCCGGGACCGACACTTCGTACATGAGTGTACTGAACCCCATGAAGGGAAACAAGTGTCAAGTAACCCTCGGCTGGGAATCGAGTTACCGGCCTTCCGCCGGGATCGGCGGAGCCGGCAACGCGAGTCGGACCGGCCCACTTGATCCGCGGCCGGGCGATCCGCGATCATCGATCCTCCCGCGGGACGGCGGTCCGGTCGGTCTCCGGCGGGTGTGGCCGCGATGACATGACGTGATCTCTCGCCAGGGAGGCGAGCATGGACGGCGAAGCACAGCCCGCCAGGACCGACGCCGGCCAGCCGGGCCTGGCTCGCCGGCTGGGCCTGGCGACGGCGACCGCGATGGTGGTGGGCGAGGTCATCGGCGTGGGGATCTTCCTGACCCCCGCCGGGATGGCCCGAACCCTCGGCTCGCCGGGCTGGCTGATCGGCGTCTGGCTGGTGATGGGGGCCAGCGCGCTGGGCGGGGCCCTCGCGTTCGGCGGCCTGGCGGCGCGATATCCCGAGGCGGGAGGGATTTACGTCTACCTCCGCGAGGCGTACGGCCCGCGGGTCGGGTTCCTGTACGGCTGGGTCTCGATGCTGGTCACCGACCCAGGGCTGACGGCCTTCCTGGGCGCCGGGATGGCGACCTATGTGGCGCACCTGGTGCCGCTGTCGGGCTGGGGCCTCAAGGCGGCGGCCGTCGGGGCGATCGTCGCGATGGCCGCGGTGAACATGCTGGGCGCCTCGATCGGGTCGGGGGTCCTGCGAGTCCTGGCCGGTCTCAAGATCGGGCTGCTGGCGTTCCTGGCAATTTGGGGCTTCGGATCGGGGCGCGGGGACTGGTCGAACCTCGAACCGTTCTGGTCGCAACGGCCGGGGGCCGAGTCGCCACTCCCTGCGATCGCAGGGGGCCTGATCGGGGCCTTCATCTCGCTGGCGGGCTGGTGGGACGCCAGCCGGCTCTCGGGCGAGGTGCGCGATCCCGAGCGCACCATGCCGCGAGCGCTCCTGCTGGGCCTCTCGATCGTCACGGCGCTTTATATCGGGGTCAGCCTGGCGTTCCTGTATCTGGTCAGCCCGGCGAGCCTGTCGGCCAATCCGAAAGACGAGGCATTCGCCGCGATGGCCGGCCAGGCCCTCCTCGGGCGGCGGGGCGAGGTGGCGTTCGCGGCCGTCGTGGTGATCTCGGTGGCCGGCAGCCTGGCCGCCGTGCTGATGGCCTTCCCGCGGGTGTACTATGCGATGGCGCGCGACGGCCTGTTCTTCGCGAGCTTCGGCGCGGTCGACCCGAGCCGCGGGGCGCCGGTGCGGGCGACCGCCGTCCAGGCCGTCCTGGGCTCGGCCCTGGTGCTCGTCCTCGACTCGCCCGGCCGGATCATCGGCTACTTCATGGTACCGACCCTGGCCTTCCTGGTGCCGGCCGTCGCCGCGGTATTCGTCCTGCGCCGACGGTCCGCTCGCCGCGGCGAGCCCGGGATCGCCGTGCCGGGATATCCCGTTGCGCCGCTCGCGTTCCTGATCCCGGTGACCATCGTGATCGTCCTCCAGGCCGCCCGGGAACCCTGGACGGCCGCGTTCGGCGCGGGTCTGGTCGCGGCCGGCCTGCCCGCCTCACTGCTCGTCCCGGCGTTGCGGCGCCGAATGGATTCGGGGCAGAATCAATCGTCCGAGCCGGGATCGAAGCATCCCGGCGAAGCCTGAGGCTCTCTTGCGAGGTATTTCGATGGCCTGGATTCGAACGACCCCCCTCGAGGGGGAAGAGGACGCGGTCGCCAGGGCGATGACCGAACAGCGCGGGCTGTATCCGATCGAGTACGCCCAGCCCGTGCAGGAGCTCGACCAGGGTGTGCCGGGGATCGTCGCGTCGCACACCTTGATCCCGCAGGCCCTGTATCATGCGTTCGCGACCTTCGGCGCCCTGATGTCGCCCGACCTGCCGCTCTCGCGCCGGCAGCACGAGATGATCGCCACGATGGTCTCGCTCACAAACAAGTGCCATTACTGAATTGTCTCGCACGCAGAGTTTCTGCGTCGGGTCACCCTGGATGACGACCTCATCCGGGCGCTTCGCGAGGATTACACGAAGGCTCCGATCACCGACTCGGAACGAGTCATGGTCGACTATGTTGTCAAGCTGACCAGGGACGCGACGAAGGTCGCGCCCGAGGACCACGACCGCCTGCGCGCCGCTGGCTTCGACGACCGGGGGATCCTCCAGATCACGCTGATCGCCTCGTGGTTCAACTACATCAACCGGGTCGCCGACTCGCTGGGTGTCGGCCGCTCGTAGGACGACGATTTCGGCCGACGGGGCATGCGGAGTGCAAGGGTGTTCGATGCGACGTCCTCCGATCCGTGGAGTCGACACTCATGCCTATCCGCATGTCTCATCGGTTCAAGGTTGTGTCGGTCGTGGGCGGCCTGACCCTGGCGCTTCTGACCGCCGCGGGATGCAGCGAAAACACACAGGAACAGCCGGGCCGGACCCCGCCGAACCCGGCCTCGCCGGCCGACCGTTCCCGTCCGGTCGACCCCAACCTCTCGGGGGTGGGGAAGGAGGCCGCGAAGATCGAGAGCGACCTGCACAAGGACCTCGGCGGCGGCCCGATCATCAAGCCGGATGCGAAAAGCGAGGGCGGGCCCGTCCAGGGTCCGGGCGTGCCCTGATCGGTTCGGTGTTCAGCCCATCGGCCGCGGCTCGTCGCGGCCCTGCTCGATAACCTCGAAGACATAGCCGTCCGGGTCGCGGAAGAAAAATCGTTTGAACGGGGTCTCGCGGCTTGGCTCGATCAGCGTGGCCCCGCGGGCCACGAGGCGCTCCTGGAGCGCGGGGAACTCGGCCAGCGGAAAGGCCACGGCGACGTGGCGGCCGTACTCCTTTTCGAACGGCGAGGGCGCGAACTCGGGCTCCTCGATCAGGTGGAGCTCGACGCCCGGCGCGATCGACAGCCAGGCCGCCTGCCGGCCGATGTTGCCAGGCCGACTGATCGGCCGCCAGCCGAGCGTCTCGAAGAAGAACGCCGACGCCCGCGCCACGTCGCGGGTCGCCAGCGTGATGTGGGCCAGTGACATCGGATGGAGTTCCCCCAGCAGATCGGACGCTCGACGCGGGTCCTCGCGAACCGTCGCGGCGAGCGTCCCTGTCCGGGGTTCATCGTACCATCACCAGCCCAGGCCCTGCGCCTCCCGGAGCATCTGGTCGAGCCGCCGGGCGATAATGTCCTGGCGGTTCTCCTGCCGCCTGTCGATCAGGTCCTTGAGCTTCTTGATCTGATCCTCGAGCTGCTTGATCTCCTCCTGGTGCCGCTTCTGCCGGGCATCGAACTGGTCCTTCAAAAGTTCGGTCAACTGGCCCTTGATCTTCTCCCGGCCGGATTCGGACTTCTCGCCGGCATACTTCTGGGCGAGCTGCTGGGCCTCGACCGCCGAGGGTCCCATATCGGACGAGATGGTGTAGAAGACATTGCGGGTACCCGCCTGCGCCGGTCTCATGGCCGCCGCCGGGAATGCCACCGGCGGCCGCGGCGGCACCGGCGGCTCCTGGATCTTGACGACGTCCACCTGTTGAGCCCGGCGGCCCGGTAGCAGGCCCCCATCGTTTGCTTGCTGCGCCGAGGAGACCAGGGCCGCCGAGCCGAGCACGGCGAACATCAGGAGAGCGATTTTCATCTTCATGGGTTCTGTCCTTTCGAGGGTCTTCGGTCCTGGGGAATCGGGGAACGGGGAACTTCGGGTCTCGGGTCGGGGACCGGGGCAAGCTCGCGCTCCAGGCTCCCGGCCCGATCGGCCAGATCCCGGACGAGCGCGCTGAAACGATCCGTGTCCGGCGGATCGGCCGGGCGGTGGAGGTCGGCATCGAGCCGCGAGGCGCGATTCCGGGCCTCGTGGAACGCGGATTCCTCGTCGGCCGTCGCTCGAAGCGACGCCGGATCGATGCGATCGAGCTCCCTCGCCGGGATTGAAATGGGCAACGGGATCACCGGCCGGTAGTTCCACCTCCAGACGCCGGCGGCGGCGACCACCAGGACCGCGGCGGCGACCGAGGCCATCCCGAGGGCGGAAGCCCACTTGCGGCGCGGGCCCTTGGATCGCTTCGGGATCAGGTCGGCGTCGAGGGCGACGGCCAGCGGCTCCTGGACGTGCGCCAGGCAGTGGCCGAGCAGGTCGGCGACCTCCGAGGCCGAGGCGAATCGATCCTCCGGGTCCTTCGCGTGCAGCCGCTCAACGATCGCCTCGAGCCATTCGGGGATCTCGGGGTTGAGCTGACGGATCACTCGGGGAATGTCGTCGGAAACACGCCTGAGGACAGCCACCGGTGTCTCGGCGCGGAACGGAGGCACGCCGGTGCACATCGCATAAATCGTGCTACCCAGGCTGAAGAGGTCGGCGCGGTGGTCGGTGGATTCGGCGCGGGCCTGTTCGGGGGCCATGTAATGGGGCGTGCCGGCGACGATGCCGCTCTGGGTCATCCCGGCGTCGGCCGCGGCGCGGGCGAGTCCGAAATCGGTCAGCTTGACGCGCTCGATGCCGTTCTCCAGCAGGATGTTGGCCGGCTTGACGTCGCGATGGACGAGCCCCTGGGCGTGAGCCGCGGCAAGGCCGGCGGCTGTCTGCATGCCGATCCGCAGGATCTCGGCCAGCGCCAGCGCCCCGTGCTCATCCAGCCGATCCTGGAGCGAACGGCCGGGGATGTATTCCATGACGAGGTACGGCGGCCGTCCCGACGTGTCATCGACGGCGAAGACCGAGACGACGTGCTCGTGCACGACGGCGGCCGCGGCTCTTGCCTCGCGGAGGAATCGCCGACGCGCGGCGCCGCAGCCGGCCAGGTGGGGCGAGAGCACCTTGATCGCCACCGTACGGTGCAGCGCCGGGTCGAATGCCTTGAACACGACGCCCATTCCGCCCCGGCCGATCACGCCCTTGATCTCATGATTACCCAACCGGCCGAGCGAGTCGGGCCAGTCGGAGGGTGTCAGGGCGCTCAGGGTTTCGTCGATCCCGGTCGACGGGGTCGTCGCGAAGTCGTGGGCCGCGGTCGGATCGGACCCGAGATACTCGCGTACCGCGCCCAGCCAGGGCTCGCCGCCGGCCAGCTCGTCGAGGGCCGAGCGGCAGGAATCGCAGTGCTGGAGATGGTCCTCCAGCTCGCTGATCTCGCCGGCCGGCAGTCGGTCCTCGGCCAGCAGCCGCAGGCGGCGGGGGTCGCAGGGATCGGTTCGGACGTTCATGGCTCGGCCTCGATCTCGATGAGGAGGGCGGCACTCGTCGCGTCGCCCATCTGGTCGATCCGGGCCCGGAGCCGGGCGAGGACCCGGCTGCGAGCGACGTAGACGGCGCCGACGGAGATTCCCAGCTCGGCCGCGGCGTCGGCCGGCCGACGGTCCTCGACCGCCGTGAGCCAGAAGGCCCGCCAGGTGCTGGGCGCAAACTCGCCGCGGATCTCGTCGGCCGCCCAGCGGAACACCCGGCGGCGGTACTCGGCCTCGAAGACGGCGGTGGCCGAGGGATCGTCAGCCGGCTGCGATTCGAGCAGCTCCTGCACGCTGGTCGACCCGCTGCCGCGGAGCCGATTCGGCCGCCGGGTGAGGAAGTTGATGAGGAGATTCCGGGAGATCCGGGCCAGCCAGCCGCGGAAGCTGCCGCGCGATGGGTCGGCCTCCCACCCGCTGATGGCCCGGGCGACGGCGCGGAAAACTTCCTGGCACAGGTCGTGCGCGTCGGCGTCCTGGAGCCCCTGCCGCCGGGCCAGCCGGTAGACCAGCGGCTGGTAGAGCGCTACGAACTCGCGCCACGCCCCGGCCTCGGCCGGGTCGTGGAGCTTCAGGATCAGCGAGTATCGCGTCGCCGGCGCGGTCGGCTCGTCCATCGGTCGTCCTCCGGTGGCTTCTACCGGGTTACACACAGCAGGCGGAGGAATCTTTCAGGTGATTCTCAGCTCAACGCCACGGTTGCGGCTACAGGTCCGCGCCACCGCGAGTCGTCGCCCCACTTCGGCCCGACCGGACCCGGCGATGTCGCCGGGCATCTCGCGAGTTGACAGACCGGCGCCGTGTCCTAGGTTTCTTGCGCGGGGGCCGTGCGTCCGGTCGACCAGTCCAGGAGGCTGGAGCCGGGCGCCCGATGAGCCCCGCTCCCACCAGGATCGGCTCCTCCGTCCCCTTATCAAGGATCGACCTGCCATGACCGTGCGCCGGACCGATCGACGGGAGCTCAGCCCGTCGGCTCCCCTCCAGATTTACCTCCAGGATATCAACGATACGCCCCTGCTCTCGGCCGAGGAGGAGCGCGAGCTCGCCGAGCGCGTCGCCGCCGGCGATCCTTATGCACGCGAGCACATGGTCAAGGCCAACCTCCGGCTCGTGGTGAACATCGCGCGCGGCTACCTGGGCAAGGGCCTGAGCCTCGAGGACCTGATCGAGGAGGGCAACCTCGGGCTGATGCGAGCCGTCGAGGGATATGACGGGCTGATGGACACGCGGTTCAGCACCTATGCCAGCTACTGGATCAAGCAGTCGATCCGCCGCGCCGTGATGAACAACGGCAAACCGATCCGCCTGCCGGCCTACATGGTCAGCCTGCTTTCGAAGTGGAAGCGGGCGCAGGCCGTGCTGGCCGACCGCCTGGGCCGGCAGCCAACCATCGACGAGGTCGGCAAGGCCCTGCGGCTCTCGAAGCGGAAGATCGGCATCGTCGCCAAGGCGATCAAGGTCAACAACCTCTCGCCCCACGCCGAGGCGCCGCTCGACGAGGCGCCCGTGCTCGACGACGTGCTCACCGACGACCGATGCAAGGCGCCAGAGATCCAGCTCATCGAGTCGGACGACCTCGATCGCGTCTTCGAGTACCTGGCCGAGCTCGACGACCGCGAGGCGACCGTGATCCGCATGCGGTTCGGCCTCGATTCGTACGACCCGATGACCCTGCGCGAGGTCGGCGAGAACCTCGGGCTGACCCGCGAGCGCGTCCGCCAGCTCGAGGGCCAGGCGCTGGGCAAGCTGATCAATGCCCTGCGCGAGACCACCGGGCCGTCGGTCGGCTGAAGCTCGCCGGTGGCAAGGGCCGCGAAGGTCGTGGCCCCGGGTGATTCGACTCGACCATTCCAACCGGCCGTCGGATCCGCCGGGGTTGTCGCGCGGGACTTCGCGAGAGTCCCGCCGACGAGCCCCGGCGAGCCAACCGCCGATTTCCACGGCCGGGAAAATAATCAATCCTCGTACGTGTGTCGTTGTCAGCGATAGATGCATCCAATCGTCCGTCGGCCGAGCCAGGGGATCGGGGCGGGATCGCGGTCGAGGGCAGCCTCGCGGAGGATCG
>DAIDHB010000134.1 GCA_027452145.1 Planctomycetales bacterium | reverse complement strand
GGAGGTGGTCGCTACGAGCTTTCCCCGGTCGAGCCGATCAAAGATCGGGTCCACGAGCGGGGCGAATACCGGATGACGCTCGACGAGATAGATGAGCGGGGCGGTATCCAGGAAGAGTCGGCCGACATCGCGCAGGGCATCAGCCACCTTTATGGCGTCGGTTCCATGGCCGCATGCCGCCCCTCATCCGATTCACGCCGGCCACGCGAGACCCAATCCTGTGCATCCTCGCCACAGAGTGGGTGGGCGGCCCGGTCACGAAACTCGCCCCAGGATCGGCTCACGCGGGGCGACGTCGGCTCGCCGGGGGTGGTCAGCCCGTGCACGATCCGCTCGACCAGGCGCAACTGGTCCGAGGGGTCCAGCCGGGTTGCCAGCATGGCAAGATCTTCCCAGGAGGTTATGGCCGCCATGATCCTGTTCCTCCGTCCGGACGATTGTGTATTCAGGATAACGCGCCGTACGGGGGACGTCGACCGGACCATTCGGACGACCGGGCCGCTACGAACGCCGGACAACCGCCTCCATCCGCTCCCGGTAATCCGAGGGGCCGGGGACGTCGAGACCGGGAACCTTCGCGGTGTCGTCCCATCGGCGGAGGCGGACGGCGTCCTCGAAGAACGGCAGCGACTCGAAGCCGCGGCGCTCGTCGGCCGACATCGGCCCACCCTGCAATTCCAGGCTCTTCTGCGAGGCCGGCGAGAGGCCGGACAGATATTCAGAATCTACGGCGCAAAGATACCGCTTCGCCTCGACATGCAGCCGGACCGGCTCGGTGACCTCGGGCCCGAAGTGGCTGGCGAGCCAGTCGTGACCGGCCACCTCGTGCCGGCCGTCGATCCCACGGTCCGCCAGGTCCTCGTCCTGGCCGTCGAGCAGGTGCCCGACATCGTGCAGGAGCGCCGCAACGACCAGGGCGTCGGCCGCCCCCTCCGAGACGGCGAGCGCCGCCGACTGCTCGGCGTGCTCCCGCTGCGAGACCGCCTCGCCGTGGTAGGCGGCCGACCCACGGCTCGCGAAGAGGTCCAGAATCCGATCCACGATTGAGGTCATTTTAGCTCCCCCCCTGCTCCGCCGCGAGACTTCGCGGCGCTTTCCACTGGATGGCCAGGAACCAGGCCGCCGCCGCCGCCGTGAGGATCGCGGCGACGGCGAGCATCCGGAAGACTCCGTCCCAGCCGAGCGCCTCCGACCGGCCCGCAACCACCATCCCGGCCAGCACCCCGCCGAAGAGGTAGCCGACGCCGTCGATGATCCCGGAGGCCGTGGCACCGCCGCGCTTGCCGCCAAGGTCCAGCGAGATCGCCCCCGCCAGATAGGAGTAGGGCCCGATCAGCAGGAACGCGACGGCCCCAACCAGCGCCAGCGCCGGGGCCGGCCGCCCGGCGAAGCTCGACCCCCCCAGCGCACCGAGCGCCACGGCCGATGCCCCGACCCCGATCAGGATGATCGCCGCACGACCTCTCGGCCCGGTCCGGTCGCCCAGGTAGCCGGCCAGGATCACCGAGACGCCGCCGACCAGCGGGAAAAGCCCGCTCCACGAGGCCGCGTCCCCCGCACCCAGGCCGACACCCTCGGCCAGGTAGGCCGCCGTCCAGTTATTAAACGTCTCGCGGAGGAAGGTTAGCCCGAGCGAGAGCAGGCAGGCCGCCCAGAACGCCGGACTCCTCCCCATCGTCCGCCAGAGCGAACCGGCCGATTCCGGGTGCGGGTCCTCGCCCAGCTCACCGAAAAGGTTCGCCGGATTCGTCCGCGGCTCGGGCCATCCCAGCTCGGCCGGCGACTCGCGAATCCAAAGCGCGTTGATCACCCAGAGCCCCGCCAGCACCCCGCCCGAAGCCCAGAAGACACCGTGCCAGCCCAGTCCGACATCCCGGATCAGCCAGCCAATGAACGCACGCGCTGCCGCGTCGCCGAAGAGAAAGCTCAGACTGATGACACCCATCACCGTGTTGTACGACGCATACGAAAACCACCGTGAGATCATCTTGATCATTCCCGGCCACCCCAGCGACTGGAGCAACCGGTTGGCGAACCAGGCCGAGAGGAACACCGGCATCGGCCCGCCCCCCGCAATCGCGAACGTGCAGACCACTGCGCCCGCCATCCCGATCAAATAATTCCGACGCCCGCCCAGCAGGTCGACCAGGCTCCCCGCGGCAAACTTCCCGATCGCGTAACCGAGCGTCCCGATCGCAGCCAAAAACCTTTTCAGGGTAGCCATACCAAATTCTGAGGGCTCTTTTCATATCGCGGGGGTATATGCTCCCCGCTTCCCCATGTCCAGTT
>DAIDHB010000133.1 GCA_027452145.1 Planctomycetales bacterium | reverse complement strand
ATGCAGGTGTCGACCACGACGATCGCCAGCCGGGTCGAGCCGTTTTCCAGCACCAGGGCCTTCACCCGGACCGGGTCCCGGACCCGATCGGCCCGGGCGGCGAGGAACCCGCCGTTGACGATCACCGGGAACCGATCGGGCGAGGCCTCGACCGTCGCCGCCCCCGCGCGAAGGCCCGACGCGGGCCCGTCCGCCGCGGTCGCACCGGCGGCCTGGGAAAGGAGGACGACACACCACGCGGCAACCGCAAAGCCCCGACTGATCATCGACGAGGTCCTCCCATTCCACTCGTGGCCGGAGCGATTCAGAGTCGGTTCGGGATTGATCCGCTGGCCTTTCGAGACCGCCCCTCAATCAGGCTCGATGCCCAACTCGCGAAGCTTCGCCAGGTAACGCTCGGCGCGCTGACGTTCCTCCTCGGCCCGGAGACCCTGCTCCTCGGCCCGACGGCGTTCCTCATCCGCCCGGCGGCGTTCTTCCTCCGCCCGGCGGCGTTCCTCATCCGCCCGGAGCTGCTCGGCCTCGTACTGCTCCACCAGTTCGACCTGGGTGAGGAAGGGCCGCCCGTCGGGCTGGAGGATCACCAGGCGATCCGGACCGTCGCCCGGCTGGAACGTGATCCCCAGCCGGGGGCTGACGAAGCCGGCCATGTTCGCCACGGGCTCCAGCCGATCGCCGGAGCGGATCCAGCCCTTCAGGTCGCCGCGGTCGGGGTCGTACTGATAGTATTCCTCGACGCCGTAGCGCTCGTAGAAGTCGAACTTGCGGGCCAGCTCGCCGGCCCGGTTGCCCGGCGAGAGGACCTCGAAGACGACCTGGGGGGCGATGCCGTCTTCCTCCCACTGCCGGTACGAGCCCCGGTAGCCCTTCGGCCGGCCGAACGCGACCAGGGCGTCGGGCGCCATCCGGATCCCCGGCTGCCCCTCGACGGGGTACCACAGCAAATCCCCCGCGACGAAGACATCCGGGTCGTGGCGGAGCATCGTGTCCAGCCCGCCCTTGATGACCACGATCCAGCCGAACTGGCGCGTGTTGTCGGCCATGGGCTCCCCGTCGCTGTCGGGATAGACGATCGCCTGCGAAGCGCCGGGCCGCGTGATGATGGGCATGGCGGTCTCTGCCTCGGGGCCTGTCGGATGGTCCTGTCCGCGATGATTCCAGTGTCCCACGGGACGCCCGATCGCTCAAGGTCGGCGGTCGCGGGAGACCGATCCGCGCGGGTGGAGTCGGACGGGGTTTCTCACCGGGTTGATGGGTATACTGTGGGTCGCCATTGGACCCGCCAGAATTCCCCACCCACCCGGAGACTCTCCCGATGCCCGGCCCTCGTCCCTCGCTTCGTTTCATCCTGGTGATTGCCCTGCTGGCCGCTTCCATTTCCCTGTCGACCCGGTTCGCCCCGGCCGACGAGGGCGAGACGAAGAGCGCCCTGGAGCGCGACCCCGCCGGCTGGACGGACCTGCTGGCGAACGCCGGCGCAACGCTCGAGGGCTGGACCCGCGGCCCGATCCCGCCGAAAGGCAAGCTCGACCCGCACATGCAGTGGTCGATCGACGCGGCCACCGGCCACCTGGTCTGCGACGGCCAGGGCGGCCACGAGTGGCTCCGCTGGAACAGCCAGCTCGGCGACGCCGTGTTCCACGTCGAGTGGCGGTTCACGCCCGTCGCAGGCAAGAAGGGGTACAACTCGGGCATTTACGCCCGCAACTCGGCCGACGCGACGATCTGGCACCAGGCGCAGACCGGGGACGGCTCCGGCGGGTATCTCTTCGGCGAGACCGAGGTCGACGGCAAGCTCAAGAGCTTCAACCTGTCGAAGCAAAACACCGGCCGCCGCGTGAAGCCGGCCGGCGAGTGGAACACCTTCGAAATTGCCTGCAAGGGGAAGGACGTGACCCTGTGGGTCAACGGCGCCGTCACCAACCGCTGGGACAACTGCCAGGTCCCCCGCGGCTACGTCGGCGTCGAGGCCGAGGGCTACCGAATCGAGTTCCGCAACGTGAAGGTCAAGGCGATGGATTGAGGGCCGGAGCACATGGGTCGATGCCCCCTTGCTCCACGCCATCGCCAGGGCTATCGTTGAATCCAGACATAACCATGGGCCGGCGAGGCGCTCGAGCCGCCGGGACATCCAGCCCCCGGGCGAGGCGAGGCTCGGCGCCGTCACGAGGGGGGATGCGCATCATGGAGATGGCCGATTCCTTGCGGAGCGGCGGCCGGGCGCGGAGGTCGCACCAGACCCTCCGACTGGCCGGTGTCGTCGTGGCACTGACCCTCGCGCCGGCCCCCGCCGGCGCCCAGCAGGCGGATCCGGGATGGGTCGGCAAGCGGGTGGTCGCAAAGACCCCGCATTTCGCGCTCGACTCCGACAGGCGGACCGGTGGCGCTGTTGGTCAGGTGGACTGTTACCGCGTCGACCAGGTGGATGGTGCCCGGCTGCGGCTCACGTCCGAGTTCACGGGCCGCAGCGGCTGGGTGCCGGCCGACCAGGTCGTGCCGCTCGAGCAGGCCGCTGCCTTCTTCTCGGAATACATCCGCGCCAACCCACGCGACAAGGGGGGTTATCTGCGTCGGGCGCACGTCCGGATGCTGGAGAAGGATCTCAGCTCGGCCTTGACTGACCTCGACGAGGCCATCCGGCTCGCACCGAACGAGGCAGCTCTCTTCTCCAACCGCGGCGTCTTGTGGTCTCTTCGGGGCGACGAGGACAAGGCCATCGCCGACCTCAGCGAGGCCATCCACCTCGATCCGCGGAACCCCGTCAATTACTACAATCGCGCCAGTTCCTGGAACC
The DNA here is from genome assembly GCA_027452145.1 of Planctomycetales bacterium. Classification (GTDB taxonomy): domain Bacteria; phylum Planctomycetota; class Planctomycetia; order Isosphaerales; family Isosphaeraceae; genus JAKAUH01. Next base: position 15,952 of record DAIDHB010000133.1, on the reverse strand, counting down.
AAAAAGGCGAATACAACAGGGCCCTCGCCGACTTCCAGTCCGCAATCCACCTCCACCCCAATTTCGCCCAGGCCTACTACGGGCGAGCCCTCAGCAGGATGTGCAGGAAGGAGTACGACCGGGCGCTCGCCGACCTCAACAAGGCCATCCGGATCGACTCGAAGCTCGCATCGGCCTACGCAGTCCGCGCCTCCCTCCTGGCATCATGCCCCAACGCGCGCTACCGCGACGGCAAGAAGGCCGTCGAATCGGCGACGATGGCGTGCAAGCTGACGGTCTGGAAGGATGCCGAAAACATCGCCGTCCTCGCCGCCGCCTACGCCGAGGCCGGTGACTTCGCCTCGGCCGTGAAGTGGCAGACGAAGGCCACCGAGCTGGCCATCGGCGCCGATGTCATCAAGGAGGGCGAGGAGCGGCTCAAGCTCTACCAGGCCAAAAAGCCCTACCATGAGCCGGCCAAATGACCGGGGAGCGGGAAGCCAGGGCGATCGATTGAGCGCCGGAGCACATGGGTCGATGCCCCCTTGCTCCACGCCATCGCCGGGGCTATCGTTGAATCCAGACATAACTACAGGCCGGCGAGGCGATCGAGCCGCCCGGACATCCAGCCCCCGGGCGAGGCGAGGCTCGGCGCCGTGACGAGGGGGGATGCGCATCATGGAGATGGCCGATTCCTTGCGGAGCGGCGGCCGGGCGCGGAGGCCGCACCCGGCCCTCCGGCTGGCCGGTGTTGTCCTGGCCCTGACCCTCGTGCCGGCATTCGCCCGCGCCCAGCAGGCGGATCCGGGATGGGTCGGCAAGCGAGTGGTCGCGAAATACCCGCACTTCACGCTCGAGTCCGAGAAGCGGGCCGGGCAAGTTCTTGGAGCACTGGACACTTATCGAGTCGACCAGGTGGATGGAGCCCGGCTACGGATCACGTCCGAGTTTTCGGGCCGCACCGGCTGGACGCCGGCCGACCAGGTCGTGCCGCTCGAGAACGCCATCGCCTTCTTCTCGGATTACATCCGCGCCAACCCGCGCGACGCGAGCGGATACCTGCTTCGAGCGAACGTCTGGTTCAAGGAGAAAGATCTCAGCGCGGCCCTGACCGATCTCGATGAGGCCATCCGGATCGACCCGACCCGGGCAGGTCTCTACTCCACCAGGGGCGCGGTGTGGTATCGCCGGGGCGACTACGACAAGGCCATCGCCGACTTCAGCGAGGCCATCCACCTCGCCCCGCGGCAACCCGGCAACTACTATAATCGCGCCCAGGCCTGGGACAGGAAGCACGAGTACGACAAGGCCATCGCCGACTTCCAGTCCGCTCTCCGTCTCCTCCCCAATTTCGCCCAGGCCTACGACGAGCGCGCCGTCACCCGGATGCACAGGAGGGAGTACGACCGGGCGCTCGCCGACCTCAACAAGGCCATCCGGATCGACCCGAAGCTCGCATCGGCCTACAGCAACCGCGCCCGGCTCTGGGCGTCCTGCCCCAACGCGCGATACCGCAGCGGCAAGAAGGCCGTCGAATCGGCGACGATGGCGTGCAAGCTGACGGTCTGGAAGAATGCCGAAAACATCACCGTCCTCGCCGCCGCCTACGCCGAGGCCGGCGACTTCGCCTCGGCCGTGAAGTGGCAGACGAAGTCCAACGAGCTGGCCGTCGGCGCCGATGTGATCAAGCAGGGCGAGGACCTGCTCAAGCTCTACCGGGCCAAAAAGCCCTACCATGAGCCGGCCAGTTGACCGGGGAGCAGGGAAGCTCCGGGACCGATCGCGAACCCGAAGACGCCGGGACGATTACCTCCGGCCGATCGTGCGAACCGCGAAGAGATCCATCGACCGGGCGCGGCGGCCGGGGACGGCCGCGGCGCCCCGATCGACGCCGGATGGATGCAGCCAGTCCTCGGCTCAGGGACCTGTTCCGCTCCGATCAGGTCAGGTCAGGTCAGGCCGCTGGAGCACCGGCCGGATCATCCGGGCCGTGCCGATCCCGTAGAACACGATCAGGATGCTGTAAGCCGCCGGGCAGAACCGGTCGGCCGAGGATCCGAACGTGACCAGGAACCCCAGCACGCAGAAGACCAGGGAGATCAGCAGGCCGGCGGCGATCGCCCATCGCAAGACAACCATCATCGTTCGCTCCTTCCATGAAGCGAGGATTTCGATGCTGCCCGGCATCCGAGCCGAGCCGGCTCTCTTACCATGAGCAATCGCCGCCGAGGTGTGCCAGCGAGAAGAGATCAGCCCGCCGGCCCGTCCCGGTCTTTTGTAGGAGGGGGCTCCGTCCCCCGACCCGGCGGGCCGGATCGGCGGACGGAGGGACCGGTCGGCGGACGGAGCCGCCTCCAACGGACGTCCGCCAGTCGGTTCCGGAATCCTGTAGGAGGGGGCTCCGTCCCCCGACCCGGCGGCCTCCGTCCCCCGACCCGGCGGCCTCCGTCCCCCGACCCGGCGGCCTCCGTCCCCCGACCCGGCGGCCTCCGTCCCCCGACCCGGGGGGTCGGGTCGGCGGACGGAGCCGCCTCCTACACCAGACCGGCCGGACCGGGTCGGCCGCATGCGACGGACGTTCACCAGATCCGCACGCGGCGGTCCGGGGCGAGCCAGAGCCTGTCGCCCTCCTTCACGCCGAACGCCGAGTAGAACTCGGGGATGTTCCGGACCACCCCGTTGCAGCGGAACTCGGCCGGCGAATGCGGGTCGATCGTCAGCCGGCGCGAGAGCTCGGCGTCGCGGAACTTGGCACGCCAGCACTGGGCCCAGCCGATGAAGAACCGCTGCTCGCCCGTGCGGCCCTCGATCGTCGGCGAGGGCGCGCCGGCCAGCGCGATCCTGTAAGCCTTCAGCGCGATCGTCAGGCCGCCCAGGTCGCCGATGTTCTCGCCGATCGTGAGCGCCCCATTCACGTGCTGGCCGGGGAGCTGCGCGGGGCTGTACCCGTTGTACTGCTCGATGAGCATCCCGGCCCGCTTCTCGAACTCCTTGCGATCGGCCTCGGTCCACCAGTCCTTCATGTTGCCGTCGCCGTCGTACTTCGATCCCTGGTCGTCGAAGCCGTGGCCGATCTCGTGGCCGATCACGGCGCCGATGCCCCCGTAGTTCACCGCGTCGTCGGCGCTCATGTCGAAGAACGGCGGCTGGAGGATCGCCGCGGGGAACACGATCTCGTTGAACTGGGGGTTGTAGTAGGCATTCACCGTCTGCGGGGTCATGCCCCACTCGCTGCGGTCCACCGGCTTGCCCAGCTTCGCCAGGTCGCGGTCGAGCTCGAACGCGTGGGCGCGGCGGACATTGCCCACCAGGTCATCCCGGCGGATCTCCAGCTTCGAGTAATCCCGCCACTTGTCGGGATAGCCGATCTTGGGCGTGAACTTCGCGAGCTTCTCGAGCGCCTTCTTCCTGGTCTCGGCGCTCATCCAGTCGAGGCCCTGGATGTCCTGGCGGTAAGCCTCGATCAGGTTCTTGACGAGCTGCTGCATCCTCGCCTTGGCCGCCGGGGGGAAATGGCGGGCGACGTACAGCTTGCCGGCCGCCTCGCCGAGGGCGCCCTCGACCGTGTTGACGCCCCGCTTCCACCGCGGGGGCAGCTCGGTGGCACCCGTGAGCTTGCGGGCGAAGTCGAAGTCCTCGTCGACGATCGCCTTGTTGAGGTACGACGCGGCGGCATCCAGCTCGCGCCAGGCCAGCCAGGTCTTCCACTGGTCGAGCGGCACGTCCTTGAGCGCCGAGGCCATCGCCGTGAAGTACTCGGGCTGGGCGACGACGACTTCCTTCACGTCCTTCGCGCCGGTGGTGTCGAGGTAGAGCGTCCAGTCGAAGCCCGGGGTCAGGGCATCGAGCGCGGCGCGGTCCTTCTTGTTGTAGGTGAGCGTGTCATCCCGGCTCTTGACGCGGTCCCAGTGGCTCTTGGCCAACCGGGTCTCCAGCTCCATCACCTGCTTCGCCGAGGCGGCCGGGTCCTTGCGGCCGGCCAGGGCGAACATCTTCTCGACGTGCTTGACAAAAGCCTGGCGGATCGGCTCGAACTTCGGCTCGCGGTAATACGACTCATCCGGCAGGCTGAGGCCGCCCTGGGCGAGCTGGACCATCTCCTTGTCGGACTGCTTGGCGTCGGGCGCGACATACAGGTGGAAGACCCCGCCGGTCCCGACGCGCTGGCGCTCGGCCAGGAGCTTCAGCAGCGCGCCCTTGTCGGCGACGGCGTCGATGCGGGCGAGGTCGGCCCTGATCGGCTCGAGGCCCAGTTCCTCGATCCGCTTCTCGTCCATGAACGAGTGATAAAGGTCGCCGATCTTGCGGGCCTCCGAGCCGGAGGAGGCACCTTCGCTCCGCGCGGATTCCTCGATGATCGCGCGGAGGTCGGCCAGCGACCTGTCGCGCAGCTCCATGAAGCTGCCGTAGCCGCCATACTCGGCCGGGATCTTCGTCTCGGCCAGCCAGGTCCCGTTGACGTGCCGGAACAAATCATCCTGCGGGCGGACCTTGGCGTCGAAGCCGGTCGCGACGATGCCCGACCGCAGCGGGCGGTCCGCCGCGACGCCGGCGCGGGGGCCGGTTGCCCAGTAGGCCGCAACGAGGCCCGCGGCCAGAATCGCCGCGGACGTCGCCTTCCCGATCTGCCATCTCATGCGTGCCAATCCCTCGTGATGTGATGGAGCCGCCCGCATCGGCCCGGCCTCCGATCGACCGGGCCCGACGAGGGCGATAACTCCAACATGGTGGACAATGGGCCGGATCGGCAACAAGGGCAAATCGGCGTGACCCGTGTCGCGGGACGGCCGGGCCGCCGTTTGCCTCCGCGGGACGGCCGCCGCCGCAACCGCCTCCCGAGCGACGCCTCGGAAGCTGCGGCGCCACCGACGACGAGTCCCGGCCGGCGCACGCTCCCTCCCTCCCTCACCCGCTCGGCATCGGCGGCACCGATGGCATGTGAATTGCAATAACCATCATTTCAGTATGTCCGCCTTCGACAACATGAACGGCCCACCCATCGCGGACAACCGTCCCGTCAGGTGCAGAAGGAGCTGTGGGCCCCCGGTCGGCGCATCCCAGAGGAGGTCCTGTCATGCTGCTCGCCCTGAAGAGCATCCTGTCGCCCGCAGGTCAACATATCCAGCGTCGTCGCCGCCACCAGTTCGTCCCGTCGGTCGCGGGATCCGCCGCGAACCTCGAGGAGCGCACGATGCTGTCCGGAGCCGGCGGGGCTGCGGTCGCCCACGCGGCCGTCGATCATGCGGTCGTCCACCACCACGCGGCCCACCACGCCATGGCCCGCCACGCGGCGCTGCACCACCACACGCAGGTCCACCACGCCATGGCCCGCCACGCCGCGGCCGCCCGGCCGGCGATCCTGAGCAAGGAACAGAGGGTCGAGGCGGAGCGCGCGGCCTTTGCCGCAGCCACGGCCGCCGCCGCCCCCCACGACCCGGTGATCACGCCCGCGAACGCCGGCGGCACCATCAACACCAGCCTCAACGGCAGCTTCGTCCCCGGCATCGCCGCCGGCCTGACTGCCGGGACCTTCAACGGCTTCACGACGATACCCGGCACCCTGCCGACCGGGTTGCAGAACAGCTTCCAGGTCATGAACGGTCTGGGCGTCGCCGGGCCGGCGGTCGTGGCGCAGTTCCCGACCAGCAGCACCACGGCCCGATTCTTCAACACCAGCCCGATCGCCACGGGCGCGAACGGCAGCACGGCTCTCAACGCGTTCAATACCTCCGCGCTGGCCTCCGCGCTCACGAGCCTCCTGGGCGGCACGGGCACAGGCACGAACCTGGCCGGAACCGGCAACACCGCGCTGGCCTCCGAGCTCGCCAGCCTGCTGGGTGGCATGGGCACGACGACCATCGGGACGGGGACCGGCACACTGGCCGAATCGCCGCTGGCGGCCCTGCTGCTCGGCGGCCAGGTGCCCACCGCCGGACTGACGACCACCACCGGGACGACCGGAACTCAGGCGTCGTTGATCAACACGCTGACGCAACTCCGTAGCCCCGTCAATCCCTCGCCGTTGCCGTTCAACGGCTCCCTGCCGTTCACCCTCAGTCCGGTGAATCCCTCGCCGCTGCCATTCAACGGCTCCCTGCTGTTTACCCGCACCCCGGTGAATCCCTCGCCGCTGCCGTTCAACGGCACGCTGCCGTTTACCCGCTCGCCGATCAACCCCTCGCCGCTTCCGCTCAACGGCGTCCTGATGTGAGCGTGAGCGGCCTCGCGAGTGATCGGTTCGCCAGCGATCGAATCGAGCCATCGGCTCCGCGCGGCGGCGGGAGACACCTCCCGCCGGCCGCCCGGGGCCGAAGCCCTTTCCAGGAACGCAGCCGCCGGCGCGATCGACCACACCGCTGCCGGCGGACGTTCAGCAGAACGCCGTCGACTCGACCAGCGGATCGACGCGCGGAACCGGCGTGTACCGCCCGGTCGGGTCCACCAAGAAGCGGATCGACCGCAGGCTCCGGCAGTCCTCGCGGTCGCAGACCTCGACCTCCAGCGAATGCTCCCCCTTGCCCAGCCGGTCACCGTGCAGCGGGGCCGACCAGCGCGAGCCGACCGTCTCGTCGACCTCGAGCGTCGTCCAGGACCCGCCATCCACGCGGCACCGAACGGTCGCGACGCCCGCCTCGGACCAGGTCTGCACCCGCACCTGGTCGGGGCCGCGCACGATGTGCGCCGGACCCGTCGCGAGGATGGCCTCACGCGGGTGTGTGACCATCGCGAACGGCCCGCGCTCGCCGACCGGTCGATACAGCACCGCCAGGTCCTCTTCGTGCAGGTAGGCGAGCATGTAGCCCGGCGGTCCGCCCTCCGGGTCGCCAATTGAACGAGCCGCGATCGCCACATTGCGGCCGTCGTTGGCGACCTGCCAGTAGTGCGTGTGGCCGCAGAGGATCGCCTGGATGCGCCTCGTCTGCACGACCGCACGCCATTCGTCGATACCCGGGCCGGCGTAGTCCTCCCAGATCTGGTAGGGGTAGTTGTGCTGGAAGACGACGACGCGTTCCCCGGCGGCGGCCGCTGAATCCACCTCGGCGCGGAACCACTCGACCTGCTCGCGCGAGAGCCCCAGCGGGCGAGCTTGCTGCGTGTCGAGCCGGAGGAACCGGAACCCTCGGATCGACGTCGAGCCGTACGTCTCGCCGACATGCGAGCGAAAGCCCCGCGCCTCGGGATCATCCTTGACGTCGTGGTCGCCGACCAGGGCGAAGTGCGGGACTGCCAGCCGCTCGCGCAGCTCGTCGAACAGCCGGAACTGCGGCCCGGTCGCGTCCTGCACGTTGTCGCCGATGAACTGCACGAAGTCGGGCCGGACCAGGCGGTTGATCTCGTCGACCGCGAGGTGCGCATCGCGATGGTTGGCGAGCCCCGGCTCCGTCAAATGCAGGTCGCCCGGGACCGCGACGATGATCGGTTCATTCATGATTCTCTTGCCTCGGTGGTGGAGGGAGGGACGGAGGGAAGGAAGTCGGCGCGCGGCGAGGTCCATCGGCAGCAGCCGTCATGCCGGCGGCTCTTCGCGAGCCGCGATCGTCACGCCGGACGGTCAACCGCCAGCGCGGCCCGGGCGGGAAGACTCACCGGCTCGGCGACTTGGTGCGGCTCGACCCGAGTCTCAGGCATCGCCAGCCCGAAGAACCCCAATGCCACGGCGGCGATCGTCGAGAGGACGAGGAAGCCGGCATCGTAGCCGCCGGCCTTGACCACGTAGCCGGTCATCAGGTTGCTGATCGAGGCGCCGATGCCCGTCGCCGTCGCCAGGGCTCCCTGGAGCAGGTTGAACCGCCCGGTGCCGCGCGTCAGGTCGGCGATCACCAGCACGCCCACCACGCCGAAGATCCCGGCGCCGATGCCGTCGAGGAGCTGGATCGCGACCAGCCCATACGGGCTCGTCGTCGTCGTGTAGAGCATCCCCCGGATCGGCAGCACGGCGAACCCGATGAGGAACACGGGCCGCCGGCCCCACGACACCGCCAGCCGGCTGGCCAGAAGCGCCACCGGCACCATCACGAGCTGCGCGGCGATGATGCAGGCCGACATGTAACCGGCGGCGCCCTCATCATGCCCGTCGGAGAGCTTCTGCCCGGCCAGCGGCAGCATCGCGGCGTTCGCCAGGTGGAACAGCACCACCGACGCCGAGAAGATGAGGATTCGACGATCGCGCAGCAGTTCACCCAGTCGCGCGATCCGCGGCTGCCCGGCGGCATCGGGTCCGCCCGTTCCATCGGTCGCCTGCTGGTCGTCGTCGGCGCCCCGCGCCAGGTCGTGGTCGATCTCGTCGGGCCGGATGAACCGCGTCGCGATGATGGTCAGCACGCACATCGCCGCGAGGAGGTAGAAGATACCTTCATAAGCGACGTGGTCGCCGATGATCATCGCCAGCACGGCCGCCATGACGTTCCCCGCGTGGTTGAACGCCTCGTTCCGCCCCGTCCGGCGCGACAGCCGGGCGTGCCCCACCAGGCCGAGCGTCACCGCCGCGATCGCCGGGGCGAAGACCACCGAGGCGACTCCCATCAGCATCTGGGCGCCCAGGATGGTCGCGAACGTCGGGCGCTGCACCATCGCCACCGCGCCGATCGCCACCGCCAGCGCCGCGATTGCGATCGCCAGCCGCTTGTGGCGCGTCCGGTCGATGAACGCACCGGCAGGCGTCTGCGCGAGCACCGACGCGAACCCCATCGCGGACATCGCGATCCCGATGTGACCCCTGTCCCAGTGCCGCATCGTCAGGTAGATCGCCAGGTACGGCCCGAGGCCGTCTCGCACGTCCGCCAGGAACACGTTCAGTGCATCCAGCGCTCTCAGGCTCGTCGATGACGCCGCTCGCCTCGTCCCATCCATCGCGATCGTGCTCCTGGATTCGGCCTCGCCCGGGACCTCCCCGGACATCGCGCTCCTCCCCTGAGCAAGCCCCATGCCGTGCCCCGGATCCCCGCGATTCACGGGACTTTCGGGCATCTTCCCGCCCAACCGGGCCGCGATCCGGGCACATTCCCCCCACTGGGCCGGGCCGTTCCCGCCCACGCCTCGGCCCGATCCGCCCCTTGACACCCGACGCGGCCGGCCCGTATGCTGACCGTCAGACAGAACGCCTGAATGCTCAGACAGAACGACTGGATTCGACCCGTTCGGGGCGAGCGAGGGACATCATGGCGAGGCCCGCTCAGGACATCACCGAGTCGGAGCTGTCGGTCCTGCGGATCCTCTGGGACCGCGGCCCGGCGTCGATCCGGCAGATCACGGACGTGCTGTATCCCGGCGGCGGGGCGGCGCAGTATGCCACGGTGCAAAAGCTGCTCGACCGGATGGAGACGAAGGGCCACGTCGCACGGGATCGAAGCCTGTATGTGCACGTGTTCTCGTCGGCTGTCGACCGCGATGAGCTGATCGGCCGACGACTGCGGTCGCTGGCCGAATCGCTGTGCGACGGCTCGATGACGCCGCTGTTGACGCATCTGGCGCGGGCGAAGGACCTCACCGACGCCGACCGCCTGGCGCTCCGGGCGATCATCGACGAGCCGGACGCGGGACCGTCGAGGTCGAGCCGAAGTCGTCCGGCTCGATCGAAGGAGAGCGGCCGATCGCGGGGATGAGGTTGGAACGAGGGCCGAGGGGCGTCAGGCAGAGCAGGGGGGTCCGCCCATGATAGCGCTGGTGCACGGCATGCTAAGCAACGCGGCGGCGGTGGCCCTGCTCGCGGTCCCTATTGTGATCTTCGCGAGGCTCGCGCGGCGGCCCGCGCTGGTGCACGGCGTCTGCCTGCTGGCGCTTTTGAAGCTGGTCACGCCGCCCGTGCTGCCGGTGCCGATCGCCGTGCTCGATCCAGTTCCGGCAGCCCGGGCGCCCGCGGAGCCCGAGCCGCAGGATGACGAGGCTTCCGACGTCGCTTTCCTGTCGAATCTGACGCCCGAGGATCTCGATGCGTTGCTGGCGATGGAGATCTCGCACGAGGAGGCTCTCACCGAACCGGAGCCACCGGCGGACCCCCGCACCTGGACGTGGGAACGGCCGGCGCTGCTGCTGATCCTCGCCGGCGCAACGGCGTGGTGGGGACTGGCCCTGGTGCGGATCGTCCGGTTCCACCGGGCGCTCGGCGACGCCCGGTTGATGCCGGCCGACGGCCAGGCCGAGGTCGAGGCGACCGCCGCGCGGATCGGCCTGCGGTGGGCCCCTCGGGCCTTCCTCGTGCCCGGCGACGTGCCGCCGATGATCTGGGCGGTCGGATGGAGGGCGCGGCTACTGGTGCCGGGGCGGCTGTGGGACTCGCTCGATGAAGAGGAGCGCTCGGCACTCCTGCTCCACGAGCTGGCTCATCTGAAGCGTCGCGATCACTGGATCCGCTGGGCCGAGCTGGCGATCGCCGGGCTCTACTGGTGGAACCCGGCGCTCTGGTGGCTGCGCCGAGCATTGCGCGAGGCCGAGGAACAATGCTGCGATGCCTGGGTCGTCTGGGCGATGCCCGGCGGCGGCGGCGCGCGGACCTATGCCTCGGCCCTCGTCCTGGCCCTCGAATTCGTGTCGGGTTCACGCAAGGCGCCGACGCCGGCCGCGGCGGCCACGCTCGGCAATGGAAATGTCTCCAGCATGAAGAGGAGGCTGCGCATGATCGTCAAGGCCCGGACACCCCGGAGGCTCTCATGGCCCGGAAAACTCGCGGTGGCGTGCCTCTCGGCCCTGCTGCTCCCCCTGGGCCCGAGCTGGGCGCAGAAGGCCAGCGGTGATGGCGCGAAGCCCAGAAACCAGGAACCGCCGGCCGCCGGACCGGCCGACGGTGAGAACGAACGCCTCATTGGCAAGCTTGCCGACGAGCTGTGGGACAACGACATGAAGCTCCTCGACGCCCAGGCTGAGCTGGAGTCGACGAAGCGGTCGAAACTTTCGGATCGGCAGCGAGAGGAACTGATCGGCGAGGCATTCAAGAAGGACCCCGAGGCGCGCGAGCTCGGCGAGCAAATCAAGGACGCCAGGAAGACTCTCGCGGAGACCGTAAGGAAGGCTCGCCAACCCGACGACCCATCGATCTTGGCGGCGTCGAACCACTTGCGAAGCCTCATGCGTCAGTGGCGCGACCTCTGGGACGTGAAGCACGACGAGATCGCCGCGACGCTGGAGCTCGGGGACAAGGCCCAGTCGCCCGAAGTGCTGGCTGCCAAGATCCGCGAACTAGAGGCGTCGGTGAAGGAGCTCGAACGGAAGAAGGCCCGGCTGACGGAGTCGATGAGAGACCCCGCAGCCGCCCGGCGGCGTTCGCGCGACGATGTCATCTCTCGAGCCAGGGCAAAGCCCGACCAGGATAATGAAGCCCGCAAGGGCGCCCGGGACCGCGACACCGCCGCGCGGCTGGAGGCGCAGATCAAGGAGCTGAAGGACAAGCTCGCCCGCGACCTCGACCCGCTGAGCGACGCCATCCGCAAGGAGCTCGACCGCACCCTCGAGAACCTCCAGCAGGCCCTCGAAAAGGACAGGATGTCGCCCGAGGACCTGCGGCGGGCGGTGGAGAAGTCGCGCAAGGATCTGAGTGAGTCCTTCCGCCAGGGCGGGCCGCTGGAGAAGTCGATGCGCGAGGCCGCCGAGCGGGCCCGTCAGGATCTCCGCGAGACGATGGAACGCTCGCTAAGGGACGCCCAGCACCAGAGCGAGGAGGCCCTCGACCGATTTCGAGCACACCGCGACGAGCAGGCGAAGCATGCCGCCGAGCTCGCCGAGCAGCAGCGGATGCGGATGGAGGAGCAGCGCAGGGCCATCGAGGAGCAGCGAGCCCAGAGGATGCGCGACGTCGAGCGGCTCCGCGATCAGATGCACGAGGTGCAACAACGGCGGAAGGAAGCCCGGAAACAGGCCGACGACCAGCAACGCGAGCATGCGAAGCCCCGCGAAGGCGAACGCGGCGAGCAGAAGCCCGGCGACAAGCCTTCGGCCGCCGACGCGACGAGGAAGCCCGAGCGGCCCGACTCCAACCGGGCCGAGCTCGACGCCGCGCGAAAGGAGATCCGCGACCTGCGGCTGAAGCTCCTGGAGGCGAACCGCCAGCTCAAGCAGCTCCAGCACCGGGACCGCGACGCCCGTCGGCCCGAGCCGCCCGCCCGGCCCAGGTCCAGCGACCGCCCCGCGGCCCCGGCGGCCCGCCCCGATCGCCCCGCACCGGACTCCCGGCCCGCGGAAGGCGCCCGATCCCGCGACGACCACGACCGCCGCTTCCTCGAGCTGGATGATAAAATGAACCGACTGCTGAAGGAGCTCGACGCCCTGAAATCCCGCGGCACGCCGAAGTCGTCGCAGCATTGAACCGACGTCACCCCAATGCGCCGGGCGGACCGCTCGCCGGTCCGTCCCGGCACTCACCCTCGTACCCGCCGGCGAGAGCACCGCGGCATCAGGTGCCGAGGCGCTCTTGCAGCCACGTCCTCCAGACCGCCGCCAGCGCGGGCACGCCGAGCAACCGCCGCAGCGCGGCCGAGTCCGCGTCAGGGTCGAGCACCAGCCGGAACATCTCGGCGACGGTGATCCGCGACGCATCCTCAACCAGCCGCTCGATCGGATCGCCGGGGCCGACCGTTCCTTCTTCCAGGACGGCGAAGTAGATCCCGGGCTTGCCGGCGCGGACGAAAGCCTTCAACATCCCCGGGTCGTCAAACCGGATCCCCAGCTTGTAGCACGGCAGCCTCGGCTGAGTGACGACCAGCCGGGCCGTGCCGACGCGGAACTCATCGCCAATGTGCACCGCGTCCTCGAGCAGCCCTTCGGTCGTCAGGTTCTCGCCGAGGTTCCCGGGCGTCAGCTCGCGGCCAAGCTGCTCGGCCCAGAAAGTGTAATGCTCGCCCGGGTAGGCATAGATCGCCTTCTCCGCGCCGCCGTGAACCGTGAGGTCCGCCTGGCCGTCGCCGTCGAGGTTCAGCCGGCGTACCGTGACGCTCGACGCAATCGGGCTCTTGAAGATGCCCGTGACGACCGTCCTGCCGTTCCAGCTCACCTCGCGCGGCAGGCCGACGTTCACCGACGCCACTCTCATGACGCTCCCTCCGCCCAGGATCTCCGAGGAACCGACTCTTCCGCCGCTCGACCGGGTCAAATGTCCGCCTTCCGCCGGCTACGGTGCGCGGCCTGCTTCGCCCGGTTGCCGCAGATCGCCATGCTGCACCACCGGCGGGCGCGGCCTCGCGTGCGATCCACGAACAGCAGCGTGCAGGTCGTCCCCTCGCAGGCCTTCACATGTTGAAAGTCATCCGAGCCCACGAATCGCGCCAGCTCCTCGCCGATCGGCAGCAGCAGCGACTCGGGAGTCCGCCATCGCCGCAGCGTCTTCAGCTCCAGGGCAGAAGCCCCTTCGCCGGTTCCAGGCGCCACCTGGATGAACTGCTCGTCGCGCTCGAGTAGCCGGTTGAGCGGCTCCAGCTCGCGCAGGTCGTCGAGCGCCAGAGCTCGACCACTCCGCGTGCTGATGAACCCTCGGAACCACTCGCGCAGGTTCCGGGCCTGGGCCGCGACGGCGTCGAGCTCGCCCGGCATCGCGCGGGCCTTCAGGCCCTTCAGCACCTTCGCAGGCACCAGCTCCGCCTGCTCCAGCCAGGCGATTAGCCCGTCGCCGTCCTCGATCCAGTCGACCGGCGTGTCCTCCGGCGTGGCCAGGGTGTTGAGGAAGTCGAGCCCAGGCGAGCCTGAGATGAAGAACGCCGGCGGTTTCGGTTGACCCATCGGGTGCAGCCTCGCACGGCCTTGCGATAACCACCTTTTGCCTACTTGACAGGTTACACCCCAAGCCGTAACCTGTCAACGAGTCGTAGGCCGGTTTCCGGGAATTCGCCACGGACGGCCCGTGATCCCGGACTCAATCCTGGTGGGCAATGCCCACCCTACCAGACATCGTCAAGCCCAGGAAACCGTTCTGCATCGATCGCTCAGGTTATTCAATTCGGGGATAGTCGAGATGCCTGCCGTCCGATACCGCACGATCGACGTCGACGGGGTCGAGGTCTTCTACCGCGAGGCCGGTGATGCCGGGGCGCCCGCGCTCCTGCTGCTGCACGGCTTTCCCAGCTCGAGCCACATGTTCCGCGACCTGATCCCGCTCCTGGCTGATCGGTTCCGCGTGGTCGCGCCCGACCTGCCGGGGTTCGGCCGCACGGCCATGCCGGCGAGAGAGGAGTTCGCGTACACGTTCGACAACCTCGCCCGGGTCGTCGAGCGCTTCACCGACCTCGTGGGCCTGGATCGGTTCGCGCTCTACGTGTTCGACTATGGCGCCCCCACGGGCTTCCGCATCGCGATGCGGCATCCCGAGCGGATCGCCGCGATCATCTCGCAGAACGGCAACGCCTACGAGGAGGGCCTGAGCGACGGCTGGGACCCGATTCGCGCCTACTGGCGCGACCCGTCTTCGGCCAACCGCGAGGCGCTCCGCTCCTTCCTGACCCCGCAGGCCACGCTCTGGCAATACACCCACGGCGTCCCCGACGCGACGGCCATCTCGCCCGACGGCTACTCGCTCGACGACTACTACCTGGCGAGGCCCGGGGCCGACGAGGTCCAGCTCGACCTGTTCCGCGACTACGCGAGCAACGTGGCCCTGTACCCCGCGTTTCAGGAGTACTTCCGCCGGCACCGGCCGCGGTTCCTGGCGGTCTGGGGCAAGAACGATCCCTTCTTCCTGCCGGCCGGCGCCGAGGCATTTCGGCGCGATATCCCGGAGGTCGACGTCCGCCTGTTCGACACCGGCCACTTCGCGCTCGAGACGCACGCCGGTCCGATCGCCTCGGCAATCCGCGAGTTCCTGGGCGAGTGAGTCTGGCACGCGGGATGATATGAGTGATTGGTGATTATCCTCAAGTGTCCACAGGGTTTTTCCCTTCTCAGACCCTGGTACCAGGTACTACAATTGATAGCGACGGAGCTTGCTGTTAACTCATGCCGGAGGCAAGGCATTGGCCGAGGAGGGTTCGTCCAGACTGCTGCATTTCGTCCAGTTTCCGCCCTTCCTGCGCGACTGGAAGAGGCTCAGACTGGACGACACAGCCCTGCATGCCCTGGAAAGGATGCTGATCGACGCTCCGGAGAGCGGACCGGTGATCAAGGGGACCGGCGGGTTGCGCAAGCTGAGGTTCTCGCCGCCTGGTTCGGGCAGAGGTCGGAGCGGCGCGTATCGAGTGTGCGATGCCCATTTTCCAGCATACGGGACCGTCGCCCTGTTCGTGGCGTTCGGCAAGAGCGAGCGAAGCGATCTCACCGCCGCGGAGGCCCGCGCCACGGCGTCGGCGCTCAAGGCGTTCGAGGCGGAACTGGGTCGTCGGATGGAGCGATCGTCGGACGCACAAGGGAGGTGACGATGAAAACAACAAAGAACGCGGAATCGCGAGCAGGACGCGGTCGGGGCCGACCCGCACGGCGTGGCGGCGCTCGCCCATCGGCGGGTAGCCGGATTCTCGCCGCGATCGAGGAGTCCACCGAGCTCCTGCGCACGGAAGGGCTGGAGAGCCGGCGGTTGACCATCCGCACATACTCCCTGCCTCCGGCTCCGCGGGACTATCGGCCGGAGGACGTCAAGCGAGTGCGCGAGCTGCTCGGGACGAGTCAGGCCGTCCTGGCCGGATTCCTGGGCGTCAATGTGAACACGATCCGGTCGTGGGAGCAGGGGAAGCGACCACCTCAGCCGATCGCCCGCCGCTTCCTGGCCGAGATCGAGTCGGACCCCGCGTACTGGCGACGGCGGATCGGAGAGCATAGCCCCAGCCCGCATCCCGACGAGACCGGACGTTAGAGCGCATTGCGGTTGCATGGCGCACGGGCGAGAGATGGAGGTTCGAGTCGGTGCCGGAAGCCCACGAAGTGAGCGTCAGGACGTAGCCGGGGGGCGTCAGCCCCCCGGACCGTCAGGCGAACCCTGATCTCCCCGCTATCGTGTTACCCTCCCGGCCGCGACCCCGCGTGGCGGGGTCGCGGCCGGGAGGGTCTGTCGAGAGGATTTGGTGTG
>DAIDHB010000132.1 GCA_027452145.1 Planctomycetales bacterium | reverse complement strand
CTCGGTCGGCGTCATGGCGACGTCGGTGCGGACCTTCTTCAGCTCGTCCAGCTCGTCGAGGATCACCGCGAGCTTCTTGGACGCGGCGATGGCCGACGGATCGTTGTTCCAGTTCCTCGCCCGCACCTTGGCGATCCGGAGCATCTCGGTGTAGCGGTGCTGCTCGGCCTCGAGCTGCGAGATCGCATCCTGGCGCCTCGCCGCCTCGGGGCTCTGGTCGAAGCTGGGCATCTGCTGCAGCAGCACCATCTGCTGGTTCAGCTCGCCGAGGCGCATCTGTTTCTGACTTAGCATCGTCTCGAGGCTGACCACCTGGGCCTCGATGATGCTCTTGCCGTTGGCGCCCAGGGTCTTGTTGATCTCGAGCTTCGCCTGGATCTGCTTGTCCAGCTTGACCAGCTCATTCTGGAGCTCTGTCAGGTTCGCGTCGGCCCGCTCCCCGCTGGCGTACATCTTGTCGCTGATCTCTTTCTTGGCGTCGCGGGCGAACTCGTCGAGCAGCACCTCCATCAGCCGCTTGGTCCGGAACGGGTCCCGTCCCTCGAGCGACACGATGTAGATGTTGCTGATCCGCTGGACCGGCTGGAAGGTCAGCGAATGGAACAGCTCGTTGATCGGGTCGTCGAACTGGGCGACGTCTGCCCGCAGGTCCTCGCGGCGGACGACGTTCGCGAGCAGGCGCTGGCTCTTGAGCTGGCTGGCACGATTGGGGATCGCTCGCTCCGAGGCTCCGGGGTCGCGCGTCGAGACGTCCTGCGACACCAGGGTCCGCAGGACCGGGTCGAATTCGGACGCGTCGATCTGGATCTCGGCCTTCACGATGTACACCGGCGGCATCCGCAGGGCCACGATGCAGCCGAGGGTGGCCAGGGGCACCGCAACGGCCAGGACCATCCAGGCCCGGCGCCTGAGCGCCCTCAGGTAATCCGAGGTCCCCTTGACGACGGCCGGGTTGGCGATCGCGGCCGTCGCCGCGGGGCGGAGCGGTGTCGGAGAGCCGGCGTAGCCTCGATAGGTCTGGATCGCGTCCATGGGTCCCCTCCGTGACGATGGTGGCGGTTCAGGGCCGCGCGGGCGTGTGAGGACGGGCAAGGCCGTCGGGCGCGGTGCGCGGGGCCGTCGGCGCGGCGAGGCGGCGGAGCAGCACGCCGACGCGTGCGAACCGCCGCGGCGCCCCGGCCGATCCCGCGATGGCGGCGACCGGGCGGGCGGACGGGCCCGGATCCTCCTGGCCCTCGGCGTCGAGACGCTCGATCCGCCCGGCCAGCGCGAGGCCCAGCCGCTGCATGTAGCGGAACACGATGTCGGCCGCTACCGGCGCCTCCGCGCCCAGGCAAAGCCTCATCGTGATCCATCGCCCGCGGCCATCCGAGAGTCGGAAGATCGCCGACGGAACCGACATCGCCTCGTCGTCGGCGGCTGCCCACGCGTCGGCACGGGCCGCCTCGTCGCGGGCGATCGATACGTCGCGGCAACCCATCGTTCGCCCGGCCTGATCCACGATCCGGCAGGCCGCATCACCCGATGTGCACAGCTCGATCCTCTGGATCGCCTCCCACGTCACCTTCGCCGCCGTCCGCTCCTGCCGGCCACGCGTCATCCGGGCCTGGAGGTCGTCGCGAAGGCTCGACAGCTCGTCTCGACGGCTCGTGACCACCAGCAGGAACGCCAGGCAGCCGAAGATCCCCAGCACCAGCGTCACATACTCGTTCTGGAGCGCCTGGCCGAGCATCACCGCGCCGCAGAGGAAAGCCGAGAAGCAGTAGAGCATCAGCGCCGCCAGCCTCGGGTTGAGGCCCAGCCCCATTAGGAGATGATGCACGTGCCGCCGGTCAGCCGCGCTGAGCGGCAGGTTGCGCACCCACCGCCGGAAGATCGCCATCGCCGTGTCCGAGATTGGCAGCCCCATCGCCACGATCGGGAACAGGATCGAGATCGCCGACGGCCCGCCCATCGAGCCCTGGACGCCGATCACCCCGATCAAAAGCCCGATCAGCATGCTGCCGCTGTCACCCAGGAAGATGCACGCCGGATGCCAGTTATACAGCAGGAACCCCGCCAGGCTGCCGGCCAGCGCGACCGATAGCACGGCCGCGCCGAAGTTCTCGTTGTGGATCGCCACCAGGGGCAGCGTGCCGCTGACCAGGAGCCCCACGCCCGAGGCCAGGCCGTCCATCCCGTCGATCAGGTTCCAGACGTTCATGCAGCCGAGGAACCAGACCATCGTCACCAGCAGGCTCGGGATCGACAGGTCAAAAGGCAGCCCCAGCCGCGACAGCGCCAGCGACGGATGGGAGAGGTCGAAGTTCAGGCTGAGCAGCTCGATGGACCGGATCCTCACGCCGCCCGCATAGAGCGTAAGCACGGCGGCCGCCTGGCCCAGCAGCTTGACCCTCGGCCCAATCGAGCGGGTGTCGTCCACGAACCCCACCACGAGGATCACCAGCGCCGCGACCAGCAGCGTGCCGTGGCTGGCCATCGATACGCCGGCCCCCGCACGCTCGCCGAGCGAAGCGTCCAGGTAGGTCAGCATGGTCCCGCAGGCCACGCCGATCGCCAGAGCCAGGCCGCCCAGCCGCGGGATCGCCCCCTGGTGGACACGGCGGAAGTGGTCCGGCCGGTCGATCGCCCCTACCAGCGTGGCCACCCAGGTGACCAGCGGCGTGGACAGCACGCAGCCCAGCATGCCGAAGGCGAAGATCGTCAGGTAGACATTGGAGATCATCATGAATCCGATCATCCCCTGAAGGATCGAGCCGTCCGACCGGGCGGCCGGGGCGGGCGCACGGGCCACGCCAGCCGGACTTTCGCCGGTCGTTGATTGCGGGTCCATGGGGCCGGCAGCCGCCGGATCCGGTCCGGCGGTCGCGCAGGTTCGTCGCCCTCGGGCGCATTCGGCTCGAAGGATCGGCCGGTCCGAAGGCCGCGGGGCTCTCCGGACGCGCAGCGACTGTCGAGAGGATTGGTGCGAGACACGATTGGGCTCGTCTTCCTTGACTCGTGCGGGTGCATCCAGCCCGTATCCGGAGATCCATCCCAGGCGAGGGCATCAAGCCGGGGCAGTATCCTATCCGGTGCCCGATCGGTCAAGCCGGATTCCGTACCAACATGCGGGCCGGCGGGCCGCGGCCGGGTGATCGCGCCAGGACCGGGCACCAGGCCAAAGGCCCGCATGGACCTTCCCGTCAGCCGGACCGGCTGGCGCTCGATCGATACCAATCGACGTAACGCCTGATGCCCTCGCGGAATGGCACGCGCGGCTCGTAGCCCAGCTCGCGTCCGGCGAGGGTGATGTCGGCGAACGTCTGGCGGACGTCGCCCGGCTGCTCGGGCATCCGCCGGATTTCCGCAGGTCGGCCCAGCGCATCGGCGATCGTCGCGATCATCTCGGCGAGCGGAATCGGGTCCGACCGGCCAAGGTTGTAGATCGACGCCGACTCGCAGCGCCCGACGGCCCGCACGACGCCGTCGACGATGTCATCGATGTACGTGTAGTCGCGCCGGGTCGAGCCGTCGCCGAACATCGGCACCGGCTCGCCGCGATCGATGAGTCGGGTAAATCGGGCGATCGCGAGGTCGGGCCGGTTCCGCGGTCCGTAGGCTGTGAAGAACCGCAGCCCCGTCACCGGCAATCCCTTGAGGTGATGATAGGTATGGGCCATCAGCTCGCTCGAGTGCTTCGTCGCGGCATAGGGGCTGACGGGGCGGTCGACCGGGTCGGATTCGCGGAACGGCGGGTCGTCGCGGTCGCCGTAGACGCTGGAGCTCGACGCGTAGACGAAGCGGGGCAGGGGGGCGATCCGGGTCGCGGCCTCGAGCCACGCAATGGTGCCCAGGACGTTGACGTCGGCATAGCGCCTCGGGTCGGCGATGCTGGGCCGGACGCCCGCGCATGCCGCCAGGTGGACGATCGCGTCGGGCCGAACGGATTCCACCAGTCGCGCCGCTGCTTCGGCGTTGCGGATGTCCAGCTCCTCCAGCCGGCAGCGCGGGCTCGCCAGTGCGGCGGCCAGGTTGGCCTCCTTTTCGGCGCGGGGATAGAACGGGTCGAAGCTGTCCACGACGACGACCTCGCCGCCGTCGGCGAGCAGCCGGTCCACCAGGTTCGAGCCGATGAAGCCCGCTCCGCCGGTCACGATCGTTCTCATCTGGGCGGATCCTCCGGGTCGCACCTGCGTCGGGGCGCTCTCGTTCTGGCGGAACGTCGTTATCGCGGCGGAATGCGGCCGGTCACTTCGCGACGAGTTCCCAGTGGAAGCCGGCGGTGCGGCCGTCGAGGACAAGCTCGACGCCCTCGCCGCCCGATAGCTTCTCGAGCGGTACCTGGCCGATGCGCTCGCCCGCGTTGTTGAGCGCGTACGCGAGAATCGTCCCCTTGCGACGCCAGGCGATCCGGGCCCGCACCGGCTCCTGGAGGAACGGCGGGCGGCCGGGGTCGGCGACGTAGTATTTCCAGGGGTCGACCCAGAGGAAGCCGGTCGGCTCGACGCGGCCGATGGCCGTGACCAGCAGCCGCTTCGCCGACGCGATCGGCTCCGGCCCAAGCGACGTGGCCGCCAGCACGGCGAAATCGTTGTCGGTGGACAGCTCGAGGTGAGCGAGTCGCGCCGACTCGCCGCCCGGCCAGCCGGCCAGGGCCTGCGTGTACGGCGTGTCGATCACCAGCCGGCCCTGCGCCGGGCTCCATCCCGCCAGCGTGGCGCGCTGGTTTCGCCCGCCGTGGCGGGCGGCGAGGCGTGCCGGCGCGCCGCGGTAGAACAGCGACGCCGCGTGTGGGAAGAGTGCGTAAACGTGGGGGCTGGCGTTGATCACCTGCGGCATCTGGAAGATGTCCTCGCCGCCGCTGAGGCCGGCCGGGCCCGAGCCCCACGTTAGCGGATAGAGGAACAGCCCGCGTCGGACGATGGCGTCCCAGTCCTCCATTCCGGCCATGTAGACGCCCAGCAGGTAGTCCGCCGACTCCGTCGGCAGCGACCAGGCCCCGAAGGTCTGGTTGCACCACTGCCCGACGACGTACGGCCGGTCGTTCCGCCGCTTCCGGTCGGCCAGGGCGATCAACCCGCCCTCCCGGGCCCACAGCATCGTGCGGCGCTCCGGGCCCGCGCGCTCGTGCCGGGGCAGCCAGTAGAGCCGGTCGTCGATCAGGTCGAGCCCCTTGGCGGCCACCGCGCGGTTGAACTCGGCCGGATCCCGACGCCAGTGGGAGACGCTGGCGATCGGCGCCCGCAGCTTGTTTCGCCGTAGCGCGTCGGCCATCTCGCGCGAGTGCTCCGACTCGGCCCATTCCCACAGGCGACGGCCCGTGGTCCCGCCGGGGGCATCGGCGGCTCGCTTGCGAAGGGCGGACGCGTAAGAGGGCGGGAGCGAATCGGGCCGTTCGAGCTGGTTGAACATCGTGATCTCGCCCGCGAGCGTCACCCAGGCCAGCACCGGATCCTCGCGGAGCGCCAGCCCGG
Organism: Planctomycetales bacterium; assembly: GCA_027452145.1. Classification (GTDB taxonomy): domain Bacteria; phylum Planctomycetota; class Planctomycetia; order Isosphaerales; family Isosphaeraceae; genus JAKAUH01. The sequence goes on along the minus strand of DAIDHB010000132.1, from coordinate 18,285 downwards.
TCTCCGGATTAACGTGATCGAGCAGCAGCCGGGCGTTGTCCAGCGCGAGCTGGCCGATCGTCGGATCGAACTGCGCCGCCGGCCCGCCGCCGGCCGGGAGCAGTCCGGGCGTTGCCACGCCGTCGCCCGAGCGGTACCGCCGACCGCTCTGGAGCTCCAGCGCCACGTAGATACCCCGCTTCTTGAGCGCGGCGATCAGATGATCCAGTCGCGCCAGGGCGTCGGGATCGAGCGCCTTCGTGTCGTCGCGGGAGTCGTCGATCAGGCAACGGCCGGGTCCCAGCGGCACGTCCAGCTCGCCGAGCCGCACCAGGTTGATCCCCGACCGGGCCAGTCGATCGGCCAGCGCGTCGGCCCGCTCGGCGTCCAGGAAGGCCGTCGCCTCCATCAGGCTGACGCCCAGGAACCTCGCCCGCTCCCCCTTGGTGAAGGCCAGCCGGCCATCCTTCACGGTCGTGAGGCCGTTGCGGCCGGCCGGCTCCGAGAGCAGAAACGAGACGTCGAGGCCGCCGCCGGCGGCGATCCGATCGGACGGCGCCACCGGCATCCAGCCCTCGGTCTCGTCGGCGACGTGATAGGGGGTCCAGGCGCCGTCCTGTTCGTTCGGCGACGCCGTCACCCGCACGTTGTCGATCCGAAGGGCCCCGGCCGCGTCGGGCTTGCGGATCTCCAGGAGCGCCCGCACCGCTCCGGCGGGGACCGCGACCCGGTGCGAGTCCGACCGCCATCCGGAGCTCCCCGACCAGGCCATGGCGGTCTCCTCGCCCACCTCCTTGCCGGTTTCGTCGAGGAAGTAGACCATGGCCTGTGCGCCGTCGGCGCCCCGCAGCCCCGAGCATCGCGATGCGATCGTCACCTCCAGGGCGTCGAACCGGTTCACGGGCACCGCCACGGTGGTCTGCGCGAACGCCCGCGAGCCGCTCAGTTCCAGCGCGCTGGGCGACTGGTCGCCCGGGAACACCCGATGCGCGTCGCGCGAGACCAGCCACGAAGCGGGCGCCGGGTCGCCCAGCTCGAAGTCGCCGTTGACGACCAGGTTCGTCGTCGCCTGGCCGCCCCTGGGCTCGAGCACGGCCGTGAGCCCGTCGACGTCCAGGGTGCCCGTGGACCCCAGCAGGCCGATCGTCATGATGACTTCCCTGGCGTCGACCGGCACGGGCAGCCGCTTGACGACGCGGGTCCACCGGCCGCCGACGGTGTGCGTCCAGGGGCCGATGGTGTAGCGCGTCAGCCCGCTCTGCTTCGGCGCGTAGAACTGGAGGAGCAGGGCGGGCTCGGCTCCCGCTCGCTCGCCGAGCTGGATGTCCGCCTGCCGGACCCACAGGCCGAGCACGAGGGCTTCATACTTGCTGCCGTCGACCCCGAACGCCCGGCTGAGCCGCGCGGGCTGACCCACGGCCTCGGCGTGGAAGCGCAGGAAATGAGGACCGACCTTTCCCCCCTCCTCCAGCCATTTGACGTCCCGGCCGTTATACCACCCGTCGGGAAGGCCGTCGCCGTTCGCGTCGACCTCGAACGCATCCAGGTCCGGTGGACCCTGGCTGCGATCCACGAGCTCGTCCTGCTGAGCCGCCGCGACGCTCGCCATCGCCAGGCCCAGGCACCAGGCCAGCGCCGGCGCCAGGGATTTTCGACCGAACCAACCATCGCGGCGCGTCATCACGGCTTCTCCTCGGCCTGGCCGGTCTTCTTCCGGGCCGCGCGCTCGGCCGCCGCCTCGCGCTGCGCCCGGCCGGTCATCGGCACGAAAAGCGTCGGCTTCAGCGGCTTCAGCCGCAGCTCGCCCTTGCGCTTCACTCCGATGTGCACGACCTGGTTGAATCGATCGCCCACCGGGACCACCAGCCGCCCGCCCTCCTTGAGCTGGTCCACCAGCGGCTGCGGGACCTTCTCCGGCGCGCAGGTCACGATGATCGAGTCGAACGGCGCCGCCTCCGGCCAGCCCTCGTAGCCGTCGCCGACGCGGGTGTGAATATTGGTGTATCCCAGCTCCTTGTGGACCTTCGAGGCCCGCTTGCTGAGCGGCTCGTGGATCTCGACCGAGTAGACGTCCTTCACCAGTCGCGACAGGATCGCCGACTGGTATCCCGAGCCCGTGCCCACCTCGTAGACCTTGTCATCCGGCTGGGGATTCAGCACCTCGGTCATGAACGCGACGTCGTAGGGAGGCGTGATCGTCTGCGCCTCGCCGATCGGGATCGATTCGTCGTCGTAGGCCAGGGCGCGGAATGCCGGCGGGACGAAAAGGTGTCGGGGCACCGTCCGGAAGGCCTCGAGTACTCGCTCATCCTTGATCCCGCGCGCCGCCAGGTGACGCTGCACCATCCTGCGCCGCGCCGGCGCAGTGGGATCCTTGGCCGAGGACTCCTCCTTCTTCGGCGTTTCGTTCTTGCCGCCGGGATTCTCGGGCTTCGCTTCCTGGGCCGCGGCCCTCGGCCCGAACCATCCCGCCGGGGCCGGCGCCACGATCAGCGCCAGCGCTCCCGCCGTCCCGATCAGCCAGTGCCGCTTCATCAGATCCTCCTCGCGTCGATAGCCGTCGCCGATCGATCGCCGGCTCGCCGTGCCGCCGCTCGACCCTCATCATACTGCCGGCCGGGCATCGAGGGGAGATCGGCGCCGGCCAGGGCATCGGGCGAGAACGCCGGTCCAATGTCCGTCGTGGGTGTCGTCATCGGATCACCGACGTGTTCCCACCGTCTCGACGTCGCGCACCGTGATCAACCGCGTGCCCAGGTCCTGCCTGTAGTGGATCGTCCCCCGCACCCCGACCCGTTTTGTCCCGAGGGCGTCGACGTCCAGCCCCGGCGGCATGTCGAGGTACGCGATCGTCTGTCCCTGCCTCCCGACGAGCACGTGAAGCTGGTGGCCGTCGACCGTTCGTGCCGACGGCTGCACCGTACCGACCGCGGCGTAGCTCACCGTGCGCTTCAGGTCCAGCTCCGCCAGCCGCCGCTCGAGCAACGCCACCTGGGCGTCCCTCCGATGGCTTCGTGCCAGCACGGCCTGGAATTCCCGCGCGGCTGAAGACGCCTGCTCATGCCGCGTGACGCGTGCGAGCCGGGTCCTCAGGGCCTCCTCGACAGCCGGCTGATCGTGCCACCGCGTCAGTATTTCCTGATAGCCCGCTCGCACTGGCTGGAGGTTCCATCGGTCCATCGGCTGGTCAACGAGGATCGATCGATGCATCCGATCCAGCCGGTTGATCTCCGCGCGGGCGTCCGGCGGCAATGGCTCGAGTTGCTTGGCCTGCCGCTCCATCTCGCCTTGCGGTACCAGGTAGGCCGCCCGAATCTCGGAGCCAGCCGGCCGGCGAGGCTGCGGTTTCAGCGCCTCCGCCCGGACATGGCAGCTCGCCCCGGCCGGCGGCACAATCGCCAGCCAGGTCGTGGCCGACGGGCCGCGGCCCGTCCGTAGCGGTGGCACGTCCACCAGTCGGACCGACGCCCCCGCCGGCAACTCGGCCCACGGCGGCCCCGGCATCCGGGCACCCAGGTGGCCAGCTCGCACCACCCCCCCGCGGCCGACAATCCGCGCCCGCGCCGGCGTCCCTGCTCCGGCTCCGCCAGCGGCAGCAGAGTGCGATCGCTCCTCCTCAAGCTCGTCGATTTCGAGCGTTGCTCGGTCGACCCAGCCAATCGCACCCCGAGGCGGCTCGATCTCCGTCCAGCCGTCGTCGCGACTCCGCCGGATCCGGACTCGATCCCCGCGCTCCAGTGTCGCCAGCCCGAATGACGCCTCATCCGGGTCAACGTGTACCTCCACCTGGTCGGCCACGACCACCTGCTCGTCGGGCCGATCTCGCCCCTGGTTTACCGTCGCCCGGACCACCCCCGGCGCGTCGCCGTCCGGCACCTGGCCGGGACCGGCCAGGCCCACAATCCCGATCACTCCAAGCTGGCGCAGCCATGCGAGCATGAACGACATTTTCCGTGTGTCGTGAGCGCCGATTTCGTCCGGGCCAGAAGTCCGGCGGCTGGGCGGGCGGACGTGGCGATTTCGGGTTCTACCGATCAGCCCTCATGGGCCAAAGGGTTGCGCTTGATAACCGGGAAGGCGGCGAGCGTCAAGCCAGGTCGGCTCTTGCGTTCGATCCGATCGAGCGGATAGGATAGGATTTTTCTCGTCCGCCTACCAAGGCGGATCGAGGATGATCGAACATCACGCTTCAAGACCAGACGCGGCGGCCCGGGCGGTGCGGCACGTTCCCGGCCCGGTTCCTTGTTGGCATCGCCGCCGGCCGGCCGCAGGAGTTTCATTGGGATGTACGCGATTTTTGAGGACGGGAGCCATCAGTTCCGGGTACGCGAGGGCGACCGCATCCAGGTCGATCGCCGCAACGGCTCGCCCGGCGACGAGCTGATCTTCCCGAAGGTCCTGTTCCTCGGAGGCGGCGACGGCGGCCCGCAGATCGGTGCCCCCACGATTGAGGGCGCCCGCGTCGTCGGCAAGATCGTCAACCAGTTCAAGGCCAAGAAGATCATCATCCAGAAGTTCCGCCGCCGTAAGAACATGCGGCGCCGAAACGGCCACCGTCAGCCTTACACGATGGTGCAGATCACCAGCGTCGGCTGACCGCCACGGTTGCCCACGCCGCAGCTTCCGCCTTACCGACTTTCCCGAGCCGCCCTGGCTTGCCGGTTTTTCCGGCGCGCCGGCGGCTTTTTCATTTTGAACCTGGTACGATAGTCGCTGCGGGTCGGGGAGCGATCCGATTCTCGACTCCGGGTTTCTCCCGGTCGGGTCATGGCGTGACGTTCGGACGATCCCGGGTCGTGCCATCATGCCCCTTCCGCGAAACCTTCACAGCCCCGAGATTTGAACGGCGAAAATCGGGGTTCGAGGGTGATTCACTCTCCCCTTTCGTGTCAAACTGGACTGATCTGGTGAGGGCTCATCGGAGCACGGCAGCAGAGTCGGCCGGCGAGGGACGTCGGACCGATCACGCGAGATCCTCGACGGGTCATGCCTGGGAATCGGGCCGCACCTCGACCTCGATCGGCCGGCGGACCACTCTGGGAATCCGGCTCGTTTTTTCTGGACAGCAGTACACATCCGTGATATAGAACGACCGAATCCCGAAGCGGAGCTCGGGCCGTTTGGAAGGGTTCGGAGTCGTCGATACCGGGAGGCGGGACATGGTGACGGTGGGCGAGCGGGGAGCGGGCGTCTCGGTGGCGGACGGCGTGGGCGCGAGGACGGCTGCTGCTCGCGCGGGGAGTCGCGTTGGGATGCACGTCCCTCGGGTCTTCAGCCGCGAGGGGACGAACCCGTTCGACGAGGTCGAGTGGGACCTGCGCACGGCCGAGATCAAGGACGAACGCGGCCGCGCGTTCTTCCACCAGGTCGACTGCGAGGTGCCCCGTTCGTGGAGCCAGCTCGCCACCAACGTGGTCGTGAGCAAGTACTTCTACGGCGACGTGGCCTCCGGCAACGGCAGCCCGGCCGAGGGGAAGCGTGAGCACTCGGTCCGCCAGTTGGTCGACCGCGTCACCCGCACGATCGCCGACTGGGGTAAGGAGGACGGCTACTTCGCCACCGTCGACGACGCCGAGCGGTTCTACGAGGAGCTGACGACGCTCTGCCTGCACCAGTACGGTTCGTTCAACTCGGCCGTCTGGTTCAACGTCGGGCTGTTCCACCGCTACGGCATCACCGGCCCGGCCAATAACTTCCGCTGGGACGAGGAGACCCGCGCGGTCACGCGGGCCGCCAGCGCCTACCAGTACCCCCAGGCCTCCGCCTGCTTCATCCAGAGCGTCTCCGACGACATGGAGGGCATCATGCGGCTCGCGACCAGCGAGGCGATGCTCTTCAAGTTCGGCTCGGGCACCGGCACCGACCTGTCGACCCTCCGCTCCAGCAAGGAGAAGCTCTCCGGCGGCGGCAAGCCCTCGGGTCCCGTCAGCTTCATGCGGGTCTACGACGCGATTGCGTCGGTGGTGAAATCCGGCGGCAAGACCCGCCGCGCCGCCAAGATGCAGACCCTCAAGTGCTGGCACCCCGATATCCTCGAATTCATCGAGTGCAAGACCAACGAGGAACGCAAGGCCCAGTCGCTCATCCGCGCCGGCTATGAGGCGAACTTCAACGGGGCCGCGTACAGCTCGGTGATGTTCCAGAACGCGAACCTCTCCATCCGCTGCACCGATGCCTTCCTCCGCGCCGCCGAGGCCGACGACGACTGGACCACCCGTGCCGTCACCACCGGCCGGCCTGTCGATACGTACAAGGCCCGGATGCTGCTCGACAGGATCGCCGAGGGCACCTGGCTCTGCGGCGACCCCGGCATGCAGTACGAGGACACCATCCAGCGCTGGCACACCTGCCCCAACACCGCGCCGATCAACTCGTCGAACCCGTGCAGCGAATACATGTTCATCGACGACTCGGCCTGCAACCTGTCGTCGATCAACCTGATGAAATTCCGCCGCGAGGACGGCGGGTTCGACGTCGAGCGGTTCCGCGCCGCGGTGCGGATCTTCATCACGGCGCAGGAGATCCTGGTCGACCACTCCAGCTATCCGACCGACCGAATCGCGGGCAACAGCCACAAGTTCCGCCCGCTCGGCCTCGGCTACGCGAATCTCGGCAGCCTGCTGATGGCCTCGGGCCTGCCGTATGATTCGAACGAGGGGCGCGGGCTGGCCGGCGCGATCACCGCGATCATGCACGGCCAGGCGTACCTGACCAGCGCCGAGCACGCCGCCCACGTCGGCGCGTTCGACGGCTTCGCCGTCAATCGCGAGCCAATGCTCCGCGTGATGGAGAAGCACCGCGACGCCGTCGAGGCGATCGACCCCTCGGCCCCGGCCGATCTGCTGGATGCGGCGCGCTCCGTCTGGACCGAGTGCCTCGACATGGGCCGCGAGCACGGCTATCGCAACAGCCAGGTGACGGTCCTGGCCCCCACCGGCACCATCGCCTTCATGATGGACTGCGATACGACCGGCATCGAGCCCGACATCGCGCTGGTGAAGTACAAGCAGCTTGCCGGCGGCGGCATGCTCAAGATCGTCAACCGGACGGTCCCCATGGCGCTCGAGAAGCTCGGCTACGACGAGCCCGAAATTCGCGGCATCCTCGATTACATCGACCACAACGACACGATCGAGGGTGCCCCTGCGCTAAAGGAGAAGGACCTGCCGGTCTTCGACTGTGCCTTCGCCCCGCCCATGGGAGGCCGGAGCATCCACTTCCGCGGCCATCTGAAGATGATGGCGGCCGTGCAGCCGTTCCTCTCGGGCGCGATCAGCAAGACGTGCAACGTCCCCAACGAGGCGACCGTGGAGGAGATCCGCGAGGCCTACCTCGAGGGCTGGCGCCTGGGCCTGAAGGCCCTGGCGATCTACCGCGACGGGTCCAAGGGGAGTCAGCCGGTGAGCACCAAGTCGGAATCGCCCCGCGACTCGGCCGAGTCTCCGGCTCCGGCGAGCCCGGCTCCGGCCGAGGCCGCGCCAATCACCCTGTCGGCCTCATCGGTCGAGCCAACGTCCGCGAGTGCCGTTCCGGCGGCCCTGGCTCCGTCGTCGCCGCTCGGCGCGCAGCCGAGGCGCGAGCGACTGCCCCACACCCGCCGCAGCATGACCCACAAGTTCGACATCCAGGGGCATGAGGGGTACATCAACGTCGGCTTCTATCCCGACGGCCGCCCGGGCGAGCTGTTCATCACCATGGCCAAGGAGGGGTCGACCATCGGCGGCCTGATGGACGTCCTCGGCACGGCGATCTCGATCGGGCTCCAGTACGGCGTGCCGCTCGAGGTCTTCGTCAACAAGTTCGCCCACAGCCGGTTCGAGCCCGCTGGGTTCACCAAGAACCCGGACATCCCCATCGCCAAGAGCATCGCCGATTACATCTTCCGCTGGCTCGGCATGGAGTTCATCCCCGGCTATCGCGAGGCCAATGCCCCCAGGCGGCCCGCGGCCGACTCGGCGCACGAGCCCGAGCCCGTTCCGGTGATGCCGGTCCTCAAGGTCAACGGCCATCGGACCGCCACCATCGCCGACCTCGAGCACGCCGAGGCCATGGGATCCTATCACCACGCCGAGCAGGAACGGCCGCTCGAGAGCGGCAAGCTCAGCGTCGACGAGGGCCTCGGCGAGCAGGATCGACAGTTCGCCCACTTCCAGAGCGACGCTCCCCCGTGCGACAATTGTGGTGCCCTGACGGTCCGCTGCGGCACCTGCTACCGCTGCTTCAACTGCGGTAACAGCATGGGCTGTTCGTGATCCCGTGCCGCGTCACGACCTCAAACCCGACGGGCCTCGCCGCGACCCAACCTCGCGGCGAGGCCCGTCGCACTCGCTCGAAATCCGTACCGCTTTCCGCTTGCCGTGAATCGCAGGTCGGTGGCCCGACGGTTCGATCGCTCGGATTGTTCTTAACTCCGCTCCTGGTTCCGTACCCCACGCCGGTCCGCGAGCCTTTCCCCGGAGGCATTGTTCCCTTTCCCCAACCCCTGATCCCTGACCCGTACTCCCCATGCCTGACGCCCGCAAGGTCCTCACCACGATCCGCCGCGCGACCGAACTGATCCGCGCCACACCCGGCCGCTCGGGTGCGGTCGTCTCTCCGCCAGGACTGGAGGAGCTGATGGTCGTCGGCGACCTGCACGGCAACCTCAGGGCGTTCAAGAAGGCCCTCGCGATCGCGGCCCTCGACCGGCATCCCGCCCGGCACCTCGTCCTTCAGGAGCTGATCCACGGCCGGCTCGTTTATCCCAACGAGGGCGGCGACCGCTCGCACCAGCTCCTCGACGTGGTCGCCGCGCTGAAGTGCCAGTGCCCCGACCGCGTTCACGTGATCCTCGGCAATCACGAACTCTCCGAACTGACCAACCGGATCATCGGCAAGGACGGCGAGGCCCTCAACGCCCGCTTCCGCCTGGGGATCACCACCGCCTACGGCGACACGTCGGACGAGGTGTTCGCCGCATACAAGGACCTCTTCGCCGCTCTCCCGCTGGCCGTTCGCACGCCCAACCGCGTGTTCGTCTGCCACACGATCCCCGACGAGGACGACCTGGATCGCCTCGACCTGTCGGTCCTCCAGGCGGACATCTATCCGCCCGAGTCCCTCCAGCGGCGGGGAACGGTCTACGCGATGACCTGGGGTCGCGACACCGATCCCGCCGTCGCCGACCGCTTCGCGGCGATGGTCGACGCTGATTTCTTCGTCTGCGGACACCAGCCCTGCGACGAGGGCTTCCGACAGGCCAACCACCGCCAGATCATCCTCGACGGCACCGACCCGTATCCGGGCTACTGCCTCTTCCCCACCACCGCGCCGACCACCATCGAGGCGCTCCTTGCCTGCGCCCACATCGTCGACGAGACGATGCCGTAGCCGGCCGTCGCTTACGAACCTACCGGCGATCATCGATCGGTTCGCGCCTCATGAGATCTCCGACGCGGCCGGAGCACTCCACGTGCTCGCCTCGAGCGCCCGCCAGAAGTCCTCCAGCGGCGCCAGGATCTCGTCACGGAACCCGCGCTGACCGTAGACCAGGGCCACGAAATACCCGACCATCCGCGACGCATCGCGGCCCAGCTCGGGCCGGGCCTGGCCAACGCGGTTGACGAATTCGAGCGGCGTCTCATGGGGCTCGCGGGCCATCTCGCGCTCGTACGCCCAGGCCTCCAGCGCCTCGAAGCTATAGACGACCAGGGCGTCCGGCGAAAGCTGGTGGACGAGTCCCGAGTCGAACGGGTTGGAATACGAGGAAAACGGTCGGGGCGGCGGAACGGCTTCCTCCTCGTCCCTGTCTCCACCGACCTCCGCCTTCGGCCGCCAGCCGAACCCGAATACCGCCAGGATCGCCGCGATCAGCGACTGGATCACCTGGACCAGGTCGCGCCAGTACCGGATCAGTCCGTAGATCACCACGGCGATCCCGGCCGCCATGATCGGCGTCCGCAGCCAGTCCAGCCCGATCTGGGGTAGCGTCGGAGGCGTGATCCCCCGGCTCGGCGGACTACCTGAGTTCTGGCCATCTGACGACGACTTTTCGCCTTGCTGGGAACCGCCCTTCTCATCGCCGGCATTTGACTGCGCCTTCCCCTCGGCCCGCTCGTCCGAGCGACCGCCCTGCGCCTTCGCTCGACCATCGCCCTTCACCTGCTCGGCCGATCGATTCCCACCCTTCGACCGCTCGCCGGCCTGATCGTTGGCCCCGCCGTTTTTCCCCTGCTGCCCACCCTGCGAGGCCCCGGGCTTCCCCCGGGGCGCTCCCGACTTCGCCTCTCCGCGGCCGCCAGAGCCTCCCTCTCGCCCCCGGCCGTTGGTCTGGCGACTGGCGTTCGGATCATTCGTTTCGCCCGAGCCCTCCGGCTTTCCCTCGGATTTCGGCGCGTCGCCCGCCTTCGAGGCCGCCTGACCCTCGCTCTGTGCCCCGTCTCCCTGCACGCCGCTGTCCTTCAGCATCGCGTATCTGGATGCGCTCAGACCATCGCCGTTCGCCGACGATCCCCGCGCGGCGCCCAGCCGCGATAACGGCACCGGCAACAGGGCCGCTGCGAGCGTCAACACGGCGATCAGGATCGCGCCCGTCGTCAGCCACGTCGCCGTCATCGCCGCCGGCATCTTCAGCTTGCGACGGCGCAGGTAGCGCCTCAGGTTCAGGAAGCTGGTGGAGAGCAACAGCCCCATCCCGCTGGCGAGGTAGGCCAGGAAATAAAACGAGAGCCACGTCCGGCGGTCCTCCTGCACCGAGGGCACCAGCCACTGGCCCAGCCCAAAGAGCGGGATCGCCGCGATCGTGAAATAGATCAGCCAGACCCCCGGCGCGTGCGGCCGCTGCTTCCCGCCCTCGTCCTTCTTCCAGAAGCTCCAACCCGGACGATCCGGCATCAACGATGTGTCCATCGCCTCGGGATCGTCGAGTGCCTCATCCCGCGAACCGCCAGCGGCCACGGCCTCGTCGCCCGTATCGCCCTGCGGCCGGGAATCCAGCCCGCTCTCCATGAGCAGGCCCACGCCCGTGTCCTGGTCCTCGTCGAGCAGCGTGCAGTCGTACGTGAGCTTGTGAGTCGCCCACCAGGCGACGCCCATCGCCAAAAGCGCGAACGGCTGGAAGCCCCCCAGCACCGTGATCACCAGGGCCACCGCGCCACCCAGCATCACGCCGTAGCCCTTCGCCTGCTCGCCGCCGATCTCCATGCTTACCCGCGTGATCAGCACGATGCCGAAGATGAACCAGAACAGGATGTATCGCATCCGCTCCAGCACCGGACCGTCGTACCAGACGTCCAGCAAAAAAAACATCAGCCCGCCGACCATCACCATGATCAGCGCCGGTTCAATCGCGGCGACCAGGTGATCCACCAGCGTCGCTCGTAGCTTTTTGCGAGCCATCGCCCCGAATTCCCCCTCCGCCGGACGACCCCGTCCACTTCTCCCGTCCCACCATCATCCGTCCGTCTGCTCTTACGGGCAAGTCCGATCCCGGACATTTGTAATTGGGTCGGCGTGGAATCCGATCCGCTGGGGTCCGGCGACGGTCCGTCTGGCGTCGCCGGGATCCGGCGCAGTATGCTGAGGTCGCACGTGACGCCCCGTCGATCACACAAGTCCGTGTGCTGTTGAGCCGTCCCGAGCCATGTCTCGAGTCACGAACCCTTGAGCGGAGGAGATTCGCCGATGAGCTTCTCGAATCGCAGGATTACGGTCGTCGCGCTGGGCGGGATCGCGATTGCGATGGCGGCAGCCTTCCTGGCCGCCCGGGCCCAGGAGCCGCGTCCCCACTCGCGCGCCGAATTCATGCGGATGAAGCTCGACTACTCCAAGAAGATCCTCGAGGGCCTCACGCTCGAGGACTACACGGCGATCACGAAGAGCGCTCAGGCCCTCAAGAAGCTCAGCCAGGCCGCCGAGTGGGAGGTCCCCACGATCCCCAACGCCGGCGAGTACGTCGTGTTCACCACGGAGTTCCAGCGTCTTTGCGACGAGCTGGTGGCGAAGTCGAAGGACAGAAACATCGACGGTGCCACGCTCAGCTACCTCCGCCTGACGATGAACTGCGTGAACTGCCACAAGTATGTTCGATTTGTGGCGAAGTGAGCATATTTAGCAAGCAAGGAGGCGTCGCCTCGATGGATCTCGATCCCCGCACGTCGGCGCTCGTCGCCATCGACCTCCAGAACGGCGTCGTCGGGCGCGACACGAGGCCGCGCCCTGCCTCCGAGGTCCTCGCGTCGGCCAGGCCCCTGGCCGCGCGGTTTCGCGCGGCAGCCGGATGAGCGAGCCCATCCCCGCGGTCCCGGGCCCTTGGTTAGCCGGCAGCGTCCTCGTGCAGTGGGCGGTCCTGGTTGCCGGCTCGGCCCTGTTGCTTGTCGCGCTCAGACTGCTCGGCCTGCCGGGTTCCTGGATGCTCGGCCCGATGATCGCCGGCGTTGTGGTCGGGGTCAAAGGCGGGACGATCCGGGTCCCATCGGTCGTCTACCTCGTCGCCCAATCGCTCATCGGTTGCATGGTCGCCGGGCAGATCACACGCCCGGTGGTCCGCTCGTTCGCACGCGACTGGCCCGTCTTCCTGGCCGCGGTCCTGGCCACTCTCCTGGCCAGCTCCGCGCTCGGCTGGCTGCTCAATCGACGCCGGCTCCTCCCCGGCACGACGGCCATCTGGGGACTCTCCCCCGGCGCCGCCTCTACCATGATGCTGATGTCCGAGGACCACGGCGGCGACCCGCGTCTCGTCGCCTTCATGCAGTACTTCCGCGTCCTCTGCGTCGCCTCGCTCGCCTCGGTCGTCGCCCGTCTCGCCGTCGGCGCGCCGGGCGCCGCCCGCCCCGAGCCGCCCTTGTTCTCGGCGATCGAGCCGGCCCCATTTGTCGCGACCCTCGCCGTCGCCGCGGCCGGCATCATGCTTTCCCGGCGCTTCCGCATCCCCTCGGGAACGCTGATGGTCCCGATCGTCCTGGGCTCGACGCTCCAACTTGCCGACGTGATCCGCATCGAACTCCCGCGCTGGCTGCTACTGCTCCTGTTCACCGTTTTGGGCTGGGGCGTGGGACTCCGCTTCACCCGCGCCGGCCTCGACCACGTCGCACGCTCGTTCCCGTGGATCCTCGCGTCGATTGTGATCCTCATCGCCTTCTGCGTCGTCGTCGCCTGGACCCTCCACATGCTGCTCGGCACTGACCTCCTCACGGCCTACCTCGCTACCAGCCCCGGCGGCCTCGACGCCGCCGCCGCGATCGCCGCCGCTGCCGCGGTCGACCTCCCCTTCGTCATGGGACTCCAGACCATGCGCCTGATCCTCGTCATGTCCCTCGGCCCGTCGCTCGCGCGCCTCTCGCCCCCTTCCGCCCCGATCCGCGACCTCGACCGGCCGGCGCTCTGACTGAGACGACCCTTTTCCCGGAGAGTTGCCAGTTGCCAGCCGGCCCCCGCGATTCAACGCTCGCGCTGGGCCTCGCCCGTCATCGGCACGAACATCACCGCGTCGAGATCCTCCCGACGGTAGCCGTCCTCCGTCCGGGTGATCCGAACCAGCGTCTGCTCGCCGCGCCCCACCGGAGCGATCAACCGACCGCCGATCTTGAGCTGCTCCAAAAGCGGCCTGGGGACCTCGCGGGGCGGGGCCGCCGTCAGCACGATCGCGTCGTAGGGCGCCCGCTCGGGCCATCCGCGGTATCCGTCGCCGACCTTCGTCCGGACGTTGCGATACCCGAGCTCGCGGAGCACCCGCTCGGCCCGCCGCCCGAGCGCCGGCACCACCTCGATGGAGTCCACCTCGGCGACGCACTCCGCCAGCACGGCCGCCTGGTAACCCGAGCCCGTGCCGATCTCGAGGACGCGCATCTCCTTCCTCGGCCCGATCAGCTCGGTCATCCGGCCGACGATGTAGGGCTGGGAGATCGTCTGACCCTCCCCGATCGGCAGGGGGCCGTCATCGTAGGCGCGAGCCTGGAGCGACCCCGGGACGAACCGGTGCCGGGGAACCTTCCGCATCGCGGCGAGGATCGCCGCGTCCTTGATACCGCGGGCCTCCAGTTGATTCCGGACCATGCCGTCGCGCTCGGCTCGCCGCGGGGGCTCGTCCTCGCCCGCCGGCGCGATGTCATTGCGGAGGACCGCCAACATTCCGAGGACCGCCGCGGCCAGAAGGCTCGACATCAAGCGACCTCGAGCGACTCGTGTGCCGTCCATGCGCCCTCTCCTTCGTCACCTGGAGTTCTCTCCGCCTATGAGTCATCCCGGTGAGACCGCCGGGAGTCGGAACATCCCCGCGGTCCTCACATCTGGCAGGTCGGCCGTCCGCCCCGGGGGCCAGCCTCGCGCGACCCGGCGGACGCTCGCGATTCTACCAGCTATCGTACATCCGCCGATATGGCGAACCCACCCCGCCGAGGGACGGGCGCGAAACCTCGTCGGTCGGGACCGGCCGGTGCGGCGGCCTGCGCCTCATCCCAGGATGCGGCGAAGCTTCCACGGCCGCCTTCAGGACCCACAGGCATGAGCCAGTCGACGCCGGGCGTCTCCTCGCCTGAGCGTGTCCAGAGCGTTCCCTCCGGTGCGGCGATGTCGGCGCACTCGCCGGTCCGCGCTCCAGTCGTCAAGCCGGCCACCGGAATTGATGCGTGGTATCTCCATTCGCGGTGGTCTGGGTTCGGCGGACCGCCGGATAGATTTGTTGTGCGTTTGCCTGGTAGAATCTATGATTGGGTGATTGGTTATGTGGGAGGAGCAGAAAAGGCGAGCCGCGACGATCTTACTGAATTTGGAATCTGGTTGATCCGGCCGTGGGCGATCCCATGGGACTTCCGCATCGCCGCAGGTCACGGCGATTCGAGCCATGGGTGCAACCGGCTGGCATCGGCGCGAGGCATGCCGGTCGGAATCGATCGGCCATACCGATCGGTGGATGGCAGGCTCGGGCCTGTGGTCGGTGTCAATGGGGGGACGCTTGGGGGCGAAGCGACGGGTTGGCCGCGGCCGATCCTGGAGGCCGGCGATTTGGCCCGTCCGTCCGCGCCGCTTGCCACCGGCGACCTGTTACTGGGGCCGGATCATTCGGAAACGCGATGTTGCAATTTGCGAGGTTGTGGATTCATAATAACGCGGATAAGAGGGTCGGCCCCGACTGGATGGGGGACGAACGTGGCGGCCGCGATGATGTCGCGGGCCTGTCCCGCCCGCGGGGCCGGCGAAAGGGGAGGCATGCCGGAAGTTACCATCAGTCTGGAGGGTCATGCCGAGGAGCTTGCGGTCTTCGGCAGTCGCGACCAGTACCTCCGACAGATCAGGGATGCCGTCGGAGTGAAGGTCCTGGCCCGGCACGGCGAGGTCCGCATCGAGGGCGACCCCACCCGGATCGACCAGGCGAAGCGGATCTTCGAGGGGCTGCGGTCGCTGTACCGCGTGCGGAAGTCCATCTCATCGAGCGACGTCAGCGAGCTGATCGACCTGACGCTCCAGGCCCAGGATGCGGAACAGCCCGGGACGCTGGAGATCCGCGAGGGCAACCGATCGGTCCGCCCGCGATCGGACGGGCAGGCGCGCTACATCCGCTCGCTGCTCCAGGACGAGCTGGTGTTTTGCATCGGGCCGGCCGGGACGGGAAAGACCTATCTCGCCGTCGCGATGGCGATCTCGCTGTTGCGCCGGGGTCGGATACGCAAGATTGTCCTGGTGCGCCCGGCGGTCGAGGCGGGCGAGCACCTGGGGTTCCTGCCGGGGGACCTCGAGGCGAAGATCAACCCGTACCTTCGCCCGCTGCTCGATGCGCTGCACGACCTGATGGACTACGACCAGATCCGCCGGTACATGGACAACGACCTGATCGAGATCGCCCCGCTGGCCTACATGCGCGGCCGGACCCTCAATGACGCCGTGGTCATCCTGGACGAGGGGCAGAATGCGACGGTGCCGCAGATGAAGATGTTTTTGACCCGCATGGGCCAGAACGCGCGGATCGTTGTCACGGGCGACATCACGCAGGTGGACCTTCCGGCCGGCGTGCGGAGCGGCCTGGCCGACGCGATCGAGAAGCTCGGCCGGATTCCCGGCGTGGGCGCGGTGTACCTGGACCGTTCGGATATCGTCCGGCACCCGCTGGTGCAGGCGATCGTCAATGCGTACGAGGCTGCCGAGCAGGCGGAGGATCGCGAGGCTCGCGGCCGAGCCGAGGTGGCGCCCATGGCTGCTGCCGCGGCGGCGGCACCACCTTTGCCGGCGGAGCCGCCCGTGGCGACCGGGCGGTCGGCCGCTGGGGCTGGGTCCGCTCCGCCCGACGGGCCGCCCGCTCCGCCCTGAGAGTGCCCCGTCGGCGCAAGAGTTGCGCCGCATCCGAATCGCGTCGCCTCGGATCGCGAGGAGCGCGTCCAAGCCGAGATGAGTCCCGACGAGGACATCTCACCCGCCAGCGACCGAGGTCATCGACGAACATGAGGTCCTCGAGAGCCCTCCGCCACCATCGCCCTGCCGGGGCTGCGTCGCCCCGGCCGACCCCCATGCCCGATGGCGGCCTCCCCGTCCGCGCCGAGCTGAGATACAGCAATGAGTATCGGTAAGCGGCGTCCGCGACTGTCCCGAGCGCAGCTCCGCCCGTCGGCGGACACGCTCTCGCTGGGGCCGGACCGCCAGACGAGGCATCGCAATCGCGCCGCGAGGCTAGCACTGGTGATCGTATCGCTGATCGCCACCGCGGCGATCGTGCACGGCTCGGGGCCGCCATTCACCTACCGGCTGGGCGAGCGGGCCGACCGCGAGATCCGGGTGAACGTCAAGGACTTCCGGGTCAGGAACCAGACGAAGACGAGCAACGAGCGGCAGTTGGCCGCCGAGCAGGTGGCGCCGGCGATGATCAACGACCCGGCGCCGGTACTCGAGCTGGCCGCGCGGCTGGACGACCTGGTGTCGGTGATCGCCAAGGCGTCGCGTATCGAGGAGGTCAAGGATGCGGTCCGGTCGGGTTGGAAGCTCAGGTCGGAGGACTTCGCGCGGATCAAGGCGGCGGTGAAGACGCCCGCGGATCGCGAGGCGATGCACGCGTCGATCCTGTCGGCGTTCCAGCCGCTGGCGCGCGACGGCATCCTGGGCGCCGGCACGCTTCCGCCGAGCGAGGAGTCGAGCCGGACGCTCTCGGTCCGACTGAAGGGCGAGCCGCCGTCGCGGGCACGCGAGGTGCCGCGGGATCGGGTGATCCCCGAGCGGATGGCCAAGCCCGAGGGAGTCGTCTGCCAGGAGTTTCGCGCGGCGTTCGCGTCGCCGGAGGTCGGCCAGACCCTGTTCTCGCTGATCGCCGACAAGTTCGACGGCACGTCGACGCTGACTTACCTGGCCGAGGAGACCGCGGGCGCACGCGAGGACGCGCGGCTAGCGGTGCCCGATCATTACGACACCTACTCGCACGGCGACGTGCTCGTCGAGCAGGGGGATACGATCGGCGAGGAGCAGTTGAGCCTGCTCCGGCTGGAGCACGAGAAGGCGGTGGAGATCCTCACCCTGGGCGACCGGCTGCGGCGGGCGCTGGGGATCCTGGCTCTGGTGGTGGCGCTCTTCGCGCTGACGGGCTACTACGCGGTCCGGCACGAGAGCCGGTTCACCCGCGACCCGAGGCGGATCGCCCTGATCTGCGGGCTGGCCGTGCTGGCGCCGGCGGCGGTGCGGCTGCTCAACATGCAGACGTGGGACGCCGAGCTCGTGCCTGTCGCGATCGCCGCGATGATCGTGGCAATCGCCTACAATCCCAACTTCGCGTTGATGGTGACCTTCACGATCTCGCTCCTCACCTGCGTGGCGCTGGGGACGGACCTGGCCCACTTCCTGGTCCTGATGGGGGGCACCGCGGCCGGGGCGCTGACCTTGACGGAGGTCCGCACGCGGACAAAGCTGATCAAGGTGGGCGCGACGGCGTCGATCACGTACTTCTTGATGACCTGGGCGACGGGGTTGTGGCTCGACCAGCCCGTCGAGCTGGTTCGGACCGACGCCTTCTGGCGGGCGGGATGGGGACTGATGGCCGGCTTCTTTCTCGGCGGCAGCCTGCCGTTCCTCGAGGGGGCGCTGGGGATCGTCACGGGGATCAGCCTGCTCGAGCTGGGTGATAACACGCACCCCCTTCTCCAGGAGCTGGTCCGACGGGCGCCGGGTACACACAACCACTCGATCACGGTCGGCGCCATCGCCGAGTCGGCCGCCGAGCGGATCGGTGCGGACGCACTCCTCGTGCGGATCGGCGCGTACTTCCACGACATCGGCAAGATGCTCAAGCCGCACTACTTTATCGAGAACCAGGTCGGTACCGCCAATCGGCACGCCAAGCTGGCCCCGGCGATGAGC